>JABMPU010000108.1 GCA_013203665.1 Armatimonadota bacterium | reverse complement strand
TTGGTTTGCCTCTGCCTGGGATTTGGATAGCCAGGAATTCTTAAGACAATATAATTTTAAATTCAACAAGGTCGCATCAGCAATGCTAACCCATAGAAAACTTCTTGAAATGATTGTTGATGAGAAAAAACATACTTTTATCTCAACTGGCATGAGTACACTGGAAGAAATTGCTAAAGTGGTAAAAATATTTAAAGATGCAAACTGTCCCTTTGAATTAATGCATTGTAATTCAACTTATCCTATGAAAGATGAGAATGCTAACTTAAGAATGATTCCGATTTTAAGAGAAAAGTTTAATTGTAATGTTGGATATAGTGGACATGAAGTAGGATTAATTACATCATGTGCGGCTGTTGCTTTGGGTGCAACTTCAATTGAAAGACACATAACACTCGATAGATCTATGTACGGTTCAGACCAGCCCGCATCTGTTGAAATTATGGGTTTCTATAAACTCATTCACTATATTAGAAACATAGAAAAGGCATTGGGAAAACCAGAAAAAATTGTTTATGAAGATGAACAAAAAATCAAGGAAAAATTAAGAAGAGTAGATAGTCTTTAATATGATTTCTATTGAGAAATTAAATATTCTGGCTTTAATTCCAGCAAGAGGGGGCTCCAAAGGAGTCCCCCGGAAAAATATTATTAAGCTTGGAAAATATCCATTAATTGCATACTCCATTGCCGCTGCAAAATTGTCAAAATATATAAATCGTACGATAGTTACAACTGATGATAAGAAAATTGCTGATGTTTCAAAAAGATATGGAGCAGAAATTCCTTTTATGCGACCAAAAGAATTAGCAAAAGATGATTCGCTGGATATCGGTTTTTTCAAACACGCACTTTCTTGGCTTAAAGACAATGAGAATTATGAACCGGATTATGTTGTTCAATTAAGACCGACTACACCCTTAAGAGAGATAGATGTTATTGATAATGCAATTGAAACAATAACTAATAATAAGGTAGCTACTTCTTTACGAAGTGCTCATAAGTGTGAAAAAATTACAGGATATAAGTTGTTTAGAATTAAAGATAAATATATTAAATTTTTTGGTGAAGAGGATTTCAAAAAAGGAGAAGAATATTACAATTTGCCGAGACAAGTACTGCCTAAAACATATAATCCGAATGGATATATTGATGTAATAATACCAAAAATCTTAGATAATACTAATACTTTACATGGAAAAAACATTATTCCTTTTATTACTCCAGAAGTACCAGATATTGATATACTTAAGGATGTTGAATATGCAGAAAGAGTTATTAATAAGAAAAAATTCTACCCATTAATTAAAGAACTTAGGAGTCATAAATATGAGTAATTATTTGGAAACAATCTATTTTAGGGATGAGTATGATGAAAATTCTTATCCTCAGAAACTATGTGACTATTTAATCAAACAAATCATTAAACCTCATTATCAAAATATAGACAACAAAAATCTTTTAGATATTGGTAGTGGAAAAGGAAACCATTTAGTTGGTTTTAACCGTCGCGGTTTTAAGGTATTTGGAATAGATAAACGAGATGAGTGTATTGAAATATTAGATCAATTTGATATTCGGGAATGTGATATAGAAAAAGAACCTTTTCCGTTTGAGGAGAATAGTATGGATTTGATTTTTTCTAAGTCTGTGTTAGAACACGTTGTAAATGCAGATAATTTTTTATCTCAGACTTATCATATCTTAAAACCAGGTGGATTAGCAATTTTGATGTGTCCTGACTGGGGAACTCAGTACAAGATATATTGGGACGATTACACGCATGTGAAAGCATGGACACGAAAGGGACTGCAAAATGCAATGAAAATTCACAATTTTATAGAGGTTAAGTGTGGTTTATTCAGGCAGTTACCTATACTCTGGAAACACCCTTTTTTATCAATTTTAAGTGACTTAACAGCAATGTTTCCTGAATCATTTAAATGGAGAGACAAAGAAGAAAGTGATTTTCGGGAATGGATTAGATTTTCCAAAGAAAAAATGCTTTTAGCAACAGGCGTAAAACTAAATGAATAAAATTGGTATAATGCAGGGCAGGATTTATCCCGCAAGAGTTGATAAGCTACAGGTATTTCCGTCCAATCACTGGAAGAATGAATTTTATGAAGCCAAAAAACTGGGCTTTGATTACATAGAATTACTTTATGACGTTGGCGTTGACAAATTTAACCCACTTGGGAGTAGCAAAAACTTAAATAAAATATTAGAAACCGTAAATTCTTCTCAATTGGAACTTCATTCAATTTGTGCTGATTATTTTACAATGCATAATTTACTAAGTACATCAGATAAGGAATCTTGGAAAAAATTAGCTCATCTGATTGATTGTGCTCAAAAATTATCAATATCAGAAATTATCATCCCATTTTTTGATAGAAACATTCTTAATAAAACAATGGATTTGGAGAAGTTTTTATATCTAGCAAATGATGAAATCGAAAAGGCATATAATAATGGAATTTGCCTATGCATCGAAACCACGCTGAAGGCAAATAATTTATTATCTATATTTAAAAAAACATGTACTAAAGCCAAAATATGTTACGATTTAGGGAATGCAGTTGCAATGGGATATAAAACAGATAAGGAAATAGAGTTAATTTGCGACTATATTGATTTGATTCATATAAAAGACCGTAAAAAAAATGGTGGAGCTAATGTTTTAATAGGTGAAGGAGATGTTGATTTCACTTTAGCTTTTAGCACATTAAAAAAAATTGGTTATAAAGGCAATTTCACATTGGAGACAGCGATTGGTAATAATCCCAGAGAGAATGCAAAAAAGCATATAGATAAAATTAAAAAATTAATGGATAGTCTATAATGAAAGCCCTATTTATTGGTTTAGGTTCTATTGGTCAGAGACATCTTAGGAATTTCAAAGAGTTAGCAGGTGATAAATTCAAAGTGATAGCATATCGCACAACTAATTTAAATTATATTATTAAAGATGGAAAAGTAACACCATGTGATAGCTTATCTGATTATTACGGTTTTACTGAATATATGAGTTTTGAAGACGCCTTGGATCAAAAACCCGATATTGGATTTATTTGTAATCCCAGTAAATTGCATTTAGAAACAGCACTGAGAATAGCTGAATGTGGAACGCATATATTTATTGAGAAACCAATGGCAACAGATACTAAACTTTTGAATAAGTTGGAAAACATTATTCGTCAAAAGAGATTAATTACAATGATAGGATACCAGAGCCGTTTCCATCCCTGTGTTCAAGAAGTAAAGCGAATAATAGCAAAAAAGGAGTTTGGGAAAGTAATAAGTGCTGATTTTAATTGGGCGACTTATCTTCCGGATCATCATTCATATGAAGATTATCGTAAAGGATATGCAGCGAGAAAGGATTTAGGCGGCGGTGTGACTTTTTGTTTGAGTCATGAATTAGACTTAATTCAATACTTATTAGGTTTACCTGTAACAGTATATGCTATTAAAGGTGCAACTAGTAGACTTGAAGTTGATGTGGAAGACACAATATCCGCCTTATTTAAAAGTAATGACAAAAAAAGAATTTTCCCAGTTTCGTTAAATCTAAGTTTTACTCAAGGTGTTGAACAAAGGCATTTTTCGATTCTTATGGAAGATGCTTTATTGGAATGTGATTTACAAAATAACTGGTTAAGAACAACCAATCATAAAAGTAAAAAGATATATAAAAAAGAGTATAAAAATCTTAAGCGAAATGATTTGTTCTTGGAAGAAATGAAACATTTTATATATTCTGTTATAAAAAAACAAGAAACCGATATTCCATTAGATGAAGGGAAAAAAAGTTTATTTATGGCTTTAGCAATTCATAAGTCATTAGAAAATAGAAGTATAGCGGAAATTTTGTTATGAAATATAGTGTAAAAGAAAAATTTGACATTACTGAAAAAGTAGCAGTTATCACAGGTGGAGCTGGGCTTCTTGGCGAAAAACATGCTGAAGCGATAGCCGAATTTGGAGGAATTCCGATATTATTGGATATTGACAAGGAAAACGGAACTGAAAAAGCAAAGGGGATTTCTAACAACTATAAAGTTCAATGTGAATTCATTTACTGCGATATAACCGATGAGTCGCAAATATTAAATATTAGAGATATTCTCTTAAGTAAGTTTGGTCATATAGATATCCTGATTAATAATGCGGCAATTGATCCAAAGGTAGAAAAAAATATTAAAAAAAATTCATCGAGATTTGAAAATTTTCCCCTTAAGCAATGGAATCTGGAAATTCAGGTTGGATTAACAGGGGCAATGCTTTGTAGTAAAATTTTTGGCTATGAAATGGCAAAAAGAGGAAAAGGTGTTATTTTAAATATATCTTCAGACTTGGGAATAATCGCTCCAGATCAAAGATTATACAGGAAGGAGGGATTATCCGAAGAGATTCAGCCTATCAAACCGGTTACCTATTCAGTAATCAAACATGGTTTGATAGGTTTGACAAAATATTTGGCAACATATTGGGCAGATAAAGGTATCCGTGCTAACACATTGTGCCCAGGAGGAGTTTATACAAACCAACCTCACGAATTTGTTCAAAAAATTTCTTCACTTATTCCATTAGGTAGAATGGCAAATGTTGATGATTATAAAGCGGCTGTTATATTTCTTGTATCAGAGGCTTCTTCCTATATGAATGGTTCAACTTTAATTATTGATGGTGGGAGAACCTGTTGGTAGATAATCATACGCAAACAGTTTGTTTAGTTCCTGGTCCAATTCACTTGTTCTGGACTACGGGTGTTTATTTTTTCTTTGATTTAATTGAGGAATATGATGTCATTTTAGTTGTTGATTCTAATTATAAAAAGGATCGAAAGTTTAAAAAGGTAGTTAAACTAGCCCATAGTATTTATTATTTAGAAGAGAATCATAAAAATTTATTTACTCAGCATAAACAATATTATGAAACATCTAAAAATGTTATCAAGAAACACAAACCTAAATTTGTATTCCAGCATAATCATGTATGTCCATTCAATATTTATCTTTTTAATATGTCTAAAAAGATGGGAGCATATAATATTTCTTTTCAAAATGGATTCCAACATGAGTGTCCCCAAACTGAGCATTTGATATTAAAAGCAAATCATATTAGCTTGATAAAGCAACACTCTCGGTTACGAAGTATGCAGCCTGTTTGGCTTATATGGCTGCGTGTAACATTAAGAGAGATATATTCTTATTATTTTAATTATTACTTAATTCCAATATTATTAACCAAGAAACCACTCTGGACACCATTTGATCCCGTTAGACATTCTATAAAGAGGGGGATTAGACGACACAACCACTATGACTTACGTTTGGTATATACCAACGAAGAAGAAATAAAGACATTAACAGAAAATGCTAAAAATATTTTACAAATAAAAAATCCAATTTTAGATAACTATAGAGAAGTTCAAAAATATATATATGAAGATACACCCAGAATGAAAAACAGAATTATAATTCTTCCGGATGGAGCAACTTCGGACTATTTATTTTTGGAGAAGAAACTTAAAAGTAATGATACAATTTTACTACTAACAGAAAAGTGGACTAAGGTAATTAAAATAATTTCTAAAAAATTTACAAATTATGAAATTGGGATAAAATTGCATCCAAAACAAGAAAATGATAAAATATGGCAACAGGTAATTAGCAATTTAAAAAAAGTATACCAAAATTTGGTGAATTACCCTGTTAGAGAAGATGCAAGTCGTCTGGTAATTGAAAGTAAAATAGTAGTTGCAGAGGCTTCAACCGTACTTTGGTTCGCAAGTAATTTAGAAAAAGATAGAATTTTAATAAGCCTTAATTTATTTGATCTTCCACTTGCAGATGCTTTTGCAAGCGACCAAAGGATAAATTACTTTGAATCATTAAATAATCTAAAGAAATTTGCTCTCAAAAGAGTTGGAAATGCTCAAACTAACAAACATCAAACATTAAATAATTTGTTGAAAAATTTAGATAATTAAAATCAGATAAATTAACAAGAACCTTATATTTTTGAAATATCCAAGAATAAAAGCTAATTGATGTAGGCACAAAAATGAAAAAACTAATAAAACGATTATTATTGAAAATATTTCAGGAGCATGAAAGATTTGTTCAAAAAAATGAGATTAAGAAATGGAATCTTTCGGATGTGTATCTTGTGTCTTATCCAAAATCAGGAAATACTTTCGTTAGCTTATTACTGGCAAATATATTAAAACAACTTAAGGGAACACCCTGTAGGGTTGATTATTTTTCTTTACATGAGTTTATTCCAGATATCCAGGTTAATCCGGACAGGATAACAGAACTTGATCCTCCAAGAATTATAAAAACTCATGAGCATTTTGAAGAATGGAATAAAAGAATATCAACCTTGGGTAAAGGATTTCGGTTTCCCAGAGTCATTTATATTGTAAGAGATGGGCGTGAGGTGATAATATCCTATTATTACCATGTAAAAAATATTCATGGATACAAAGGTAGTTTTGAAGATTTTATCGTAGATAAAAATGCGAAACTTAGGGAATGGGGAGATCATGTAAAGGGATGGTTGATAGATAATAATGTTTTAGATCAAAGAAACATATTAATTGTAAAATACAAGGAACTTCGTTCAGATACATTTTCGTCACTTAAAAAAATATTAGAGTTTATCGGTATTGAAGTTGACGAAGAAATTGTTTTAAGAGCTATAAAAGATTCTGAAATAAAGCGAATGCAATCAATAGAAAAGCAGTATGGTGCACCCGAGAAATATGCGAATCCAAAGTTTACATTTGCCAGAAAAGGTTTGTCCGGAGATATAGAAGAAGAATTCAAAGTGCTTGTAAATCGGTTTTATGATAATGTGGAAGTTTTAGAATTTTTGGGGTATTAAAAAATTTTTAATCATGGAAATGTAATTAATGGAAGGATAGAACATGTTCAAATACAACTATGTAGCTGATTTAATTGAAAGATTAGTAAAGAATGCTGATTGTCCAATGCAAGTGGAATTAATCTAGGTAGTCTCTGTGGTGGTATGCATTGTAGGTATTGTTATGATAAAGGCCAAAAATTAAACAAGGGCATATTTAGATATATAGAATTATGAGAATTTGTCTAAATTCCAATCTAAATAATATCTTAATTAACGCCAGCAGTAGATTTAACAGGAAAACCAATAAGATGATTTACAAAACTAAAGTAGATTGCCTTTACTATAAGGGTTACAAGCCATGTAAGTTTCACAAAGAAACAGGTGTTACATGTGAGAATTGCTCGCATTATAACTCAATAAAGAAAAAAATTATAGTTATTAAATTAGGATCACTGGGTGACGTTTTAAGAACGACAAGTATATTACCTGCATTAGCAAGTAAGTACCTAAACTCAGCTATCACTTGGGTAACAAAGAAAAATGCTGATCAATTGCTAAGAAATAATGAATATATACAAAAGCTTATGTTTGTTGAAGAAAATTATCTTGAATATATTTTAAATGAAGAATTTGATGTTGGAATATGTCTTGATGCAGATGATCTGAGTGGAACCATATTAAATATGTCAACTTGCAAGGAGAAATTTGGATTTATTACTAATAAGCGTGGTCAGGTTATACCAGTAAACGATCTTGCAAACGAATGGTATTATATGGGAATTAATGACAAATTGAAAGGGATGAATAGAAAAACATATTTTGAACATATATATAAAATATGCGATTTACCCTCCCACTATCATATACCGCAATATAGTATAACATCAAAACAAAAATTATTTAAGAAATCTTTTATTAATAAATTCAATCTGGAAAAATATAAAAAATTAATTGGTATAAATACTGGTTCTGGAAAAAGATGGAAGATGAAAAGGTGGGATGCAAATGGATATATTCGATTTATTGAGTTGATACACAAACAACATCCAGAATATGGATTACTTTTCTATGGTGGTCCGGAGGAAGTTGATTTAAATAAAAAAATAAAGGAACAAGTAGGTTCTATCATTATCGATACTGGCTGTAAAAATACTATTGAAGAATTTGCTTCTTTAGTGAGTATATCTGATATTTTTGTGACACCAGACAGCTTAGGTATGCATTTAAGTATTTCTTTAATGATACCTACTATCGTTATAGTTGGTCCTACTTCCCCTTGGGAACTTGATGTTTTTGATCGCGGGAAAGTTATTTATTCAAATCTAGACTGTATTGGATGTTATTTAAATGAATGTAATAAAGAAATAAATTGCATGAATTCAATACAACCCGAACAAATAGTAAATGATATAGAAAATCAAATGAAACAAGGAAAGGAGTAATTATGTTTCGTTATAACTATACTGGAAGTTTTATTTCGCGTTTAATGAATGTTGTAGATATCCCTCTTCAAGTAGAGCTACAACCTGGGATAAATTGCGGTGAATATCATTGCCCATATTGCTATGGAAAAGGACAAAAGTTAAATGAAGGTTTATTATCATTAAGTGATTATGAAACTTTGCTCTCGGATTTGAAATCCAAACCCCAATTTTTAGCATTAGGTGGTATTGCTTCAGATCCCTTAACTTATTCGCATTTTGCAGGTTTATTAGAATTGGTTATCGGTAAAGGATTTAAATTTGGAATTTCAACTAAAGGGCATTTCCTGAATGATGAAATAATTCATGTGCTAAGCAATAGTTTAAATGATGATTGTTTTATTAATTTTAGTGTTGATGCATCAAACAATCAAATTTATAATCAAATGAGATCAGTAAAAAGCGGGCAAAATTATTATGATCTTGTTAGGAAAAATATTAACAAGCTTAATGAAGAATGTAAAAGAAAGAAAAGCAAATTAAGAATTAAAGTATCATATCTCTTATTTACAATTAACGCAGGAGAAAAGAAAATTGATAAGTTTATTGATGATTTCTATAAAATCGTAGATGAAATAAGATTTTCGATACCTCAATACCCCAATGAAGCACAAGCAAAAGGTTTTTTGGATGAACGCGAGATAGATAGGATATTTCAAATATTAAATAAATACAATGATGATAAAATTACTATACTACCGTTTAACAAATCTGAACATGACAGATCGTTTGATAAATGCGTAGCGCAAAGATTCAATATTACTATTGATAAAGCAGGTTATGTATATCCGTGTCCTCAAGTTACAACAAAGAATTATTCTCAACTTATCCTAGGTAATATCAAAAATGAAAGTATTTGGAATATATGGAATAGTCAAAAAAGACATAGTATGTTTGAATATAATGTCGATACAGAAATGAAATGTAGGGTATGTGATAGAAAAGATGAAATCATAAACATTGATATTAATAAAATACTTTCCAGTATACGATGACTATAATAATATATTTTCAAGATTATGAGAGGAAAACCAATGAATGATTTTATTCAAGTATGTGAGCCATTGCTTGCAGGTAAAGAAGAAGAGTATGTTCTCGATGCTGTTAAAACAGGATGGATTTCTGCTCAAGGGAGTTATGTGAATATGTTTGAAGATGAATTTGCAAAATTTTGTGGGGTCAAATATAGTACCACGGTCAGTAATGGGACAAATGCTATTCATTTAGGACTAAAGGCGTTGAACGTCTCCCCAGGAGATGAGGTAATAATGCCGGATTTCACTATGATATGTAGTGCATTACCTATTTGTTATTTAGGCGCTAAACCGATCTTTGTTGATGCTGAGCCAGAAACTTGGAATATTGATCCAGTAAAGATTGAAGAAAAGATTACAAAAAAAACAAAAGCAATTATGGTTGTTCATATTTATGGACACCCCTGTGACATGAAAACCATCTGGGAAATTGCAAAAAAGCATGAATTGAAAATCATTGAAGATGCAGCTGAGACTCATGGTGCGGAATATTATGGAAAAAAATGTGGTGATCTTGGGGACATTGCTGCATTTAGTTTTTTTGCCAATAAAGTAGTAACAACCGGGGAAGGAGGAATGGTAGTAACTAATAGCAAAGATCTGATTGATCGAGCTAAGTACTATAAAGATTTATGCTTTCCTTTATCTGGGGAAAGGACATATTTTCATCAGGATATAGGATTTCAATATAGACTATCCAATCTGCAGGCAGCGATTGGTGTTGCTCAAATGGAAAAGATTGATGATTATATTGAAATGAGGATTAATAATAACGCATTATATAAAAAATATTTAAATGATGTAGGGGGGATATCATTTCAACCTGAAAAAAAAGGATGTAAGAATATTTATTGGATGAACGCTGCCGTAGTTGATCCTATTAAATATGGTGTGAGCAGAGATATATTGATGGAAAAATTATTGGAAAGAGGAATTCAAACCAGAAAATTTTTTGTGCCAATGCATAAACAACCAGCTCTAAAAAAATATGGCTGTGACTGTAACGGTTCTTTTCCTGTATCAAGTTGGTTGTCAGACAATGGATTATATTTACCATCAGGATCTGGATTGAAGGCCAGTGAAATAGAATACATTTGTGAAGTAATTAGAGAAATTCAAAAAAAAAACTGACTACTTTATGATTGGAATATTCTTACCCCCAGCAGCATTAGATGTTAGTAAAATCAAATACGCATTAAAAATTATTAGCATATTTGATAAACAACAATACGAGGGCAAAATAATTATTTTTGTTCACAGAAAAGATATTGAATTATTGCAGAATCACGTTAATTATATATATATCAAAGAATTTGGTTTCAGTAATATCCAGAGGAAAATTCAAAAGGTTAGAAAAATATTAAATTTCAAATCATCAATTGATTATAATATAACAATTGAGAAATATGAAGTAAAATTTGCGATTTTTCTTACACCGATGAATAATATTGTTCATTGCTCAATTCCCTATGCAGCTTCATTCCAATCGTTAGGTCACAGGCTTAATCCAGAACTGCCTGAAACAACAAAAAACGGAAGATGGAAATTATGTGAAGATGCCAGTTCCGCTGTTTGTAATAATGCAAAAGTGATTTTTATTGATTCGGATGTAGGAAAAAAATATTTGGATTTTTATTATCATCAAAAGGGAAAAGTATTTGTTGTTCCACATAACAGCCACGAAGTACTAAATATTGATGTAGACAAGGTTACGCAAAGAAAAATATTGAATAAGTTCAACGTGTCGAACGATTTTTTATTTTATCCAGCACAATTTTGGCCTCATAAAAATCATGTTAGAATTCTGGAAGCACTTATCTATTTAAAGGGTAAGAGTGTTGATTTACAATTAGTTTTCACTGGTTCCAGTAAGGCTATCAGAGAGGAATATAATGTTGAATATATGCTTAAAAGAATTGCAAAAGATTCAAATATGGAAAAGAATCTCATAATTACTGGTTATCTTGAGTACAATGAAATGAAAACATTATATTTAAATGCTTTGGCAATGATAATGCCACAACTTATACCTGAACCATGCATACCAATAGCTGAAGCTATGAGTTTGGGCTGCCCGGTCTTAACATCAAAAATACCTGGTCTTATGGATCAAGTAAAAGATTCCGGTATTTTGGTTAACCCGTATGATATAGAGTCAATTGCGAATGGTATAGAACTGTTATTGGATACAAAAAAGAGAGGTATTCTTATAAAAAAGGGTCTTGAATATTATCGTTCTACGGAAAAATCCCTTGATAAAATTTTTCTTCAAATTGAAAATAGAATTATCTCCTATCTCAATTAATGATCTTTTCATAAGTTATTTTTTTGTATAGAATCATTGATATTTCTACACTTACTAGCGAAATAGAAAAATACCAATTACGAAAAGATCTTAATGAACAAATATATAAACTGAACTTTGTTTGTAATGAAGATCTAGTTGCTTTGTACAAAAAGACTGTAGCTCTTGTTATGCCAACATTCTTTGGTCCAACTAATATACCACAATTAGAGGCTTTTGCTCTGGGTTGCCCTGTCATAACATCCGATATCTATGGTATCCCTGATCAAGTTGGAGATGCAGCTCTACTTGTCAATCCAAGTGACTATAGCGATATTGCCAATAAAATTAAAATTATATGGAATGATAAAAGTATAAGGCAAAAATTAGTTCGAAAAGGATATAAAAAAGATATTGAGTGGAATCAAAAGCAATTTAGCTTAAAGTTAGGTTCAATTATCGAAGAAATATTGAATTAATGAACTATAGTACGTGTTTTTATTCAAGTATATCATAAGTTAACGAATTAAAATTAGATACCTGTAAAAAGAATAACCACAAAAATAATGAATTATATAAAAATGTGTGAGTAGCTAATATAAAATGAAAAGAACAAAAATTTTATTTCTAATTGTATTGTACACACCTATTTTTGCAGGAATTTTTATAGCTCATAATATAAAATTTACATTACTTATCTATTTTACATTGGTCTTACTATTATTTTTTATAAAACTAAAGCCCAATAGATATTTTTTAAGAGAAATTAATCCTATTGTCCACTTTTTAATATTTTTCATAATTCTCCAAACTTTTCAATTGTTCTATAAAGGTGGTGGACTTAGAGAGTTGCTTCGCTATTCGACTGTTTGTTTTATATCTATTACAATAATACTCCTTCTTTCTAGTTATAAGCCCGAATATACAATAAAATTTCTCGATAAGATTTTCTATTTTATTGGTGTAATATTTATTATTCAATTTGTTTTATCAGGATATGAATCGATTAATAACATTTATCTTGATAAAGTACATAATTGGGCACTTCCAACTGATTATGCTTCAATAAGTAATAGATGGTTATTACAAGTAATTGGGATTGAGTTTGATTTCCTCCAATACATTATTCATCCCTTCTCCGGCCTTCTTGGACAGCATAATCATTGGGGAGCACAACTTCCGTTTTATAATCTCATTTTTCTTATTATGTATTATAAAACAAAGAGTAAATATTTCTTATTTCTACTTGTTCTAGTATTCATTGCAGTTCTATTAAATACCACAAGAGCTGCCATATTTACAATAATGGCGACTGATATATTTTATATAATAATTTTTGCGAAAAAAAAGACAAGATTATACCATTTAACTATCAGTGCTTTTATTGCAATCTTGCTTTTTTATATAGTAGATATTATACAAAACTTTTCAATATATTTTTCAAAATCAAATACATTAGAAGGGAGGGCGTCGTATTATCCAATTTTTATTGAATATATTTTTAGTAATAAATTCCCGATATTCTGGGGACATGGATTACGAGAAATGGGTACAATAGGTTATAAACTCCAATCATTGGGCGGAGCTTCTGGCGGTAGCTTAGAGAGCGGTTTTTTCCCACTAGTATTTTTTAATGGGTATATTGGTTTATTCTTATATCTTATTTTCCTCGTTCGAATTGTAATACAAGGGAAGAAATTTTCTAGAATTCATAGGTATTTCAGTTTTTTGATAGTGATGAATATTATCGGGATCTCACTAACAATTGGGGGTGTTTTAACAAATTATGCATTTCAATTTGTTACTTTGATTTACATCTATAATGTTGTCTCCGATAGATTATATAATGTAAATCAACTGAATAATTTGAATAATAAGAAAGATTAGATAGGCTAATGAAAAAATGAAAGAACTTCTGTCCAAAATTTGGTATCTATTTGATAAAAAAGATAAGAGAAAAATATGTTTTTTATCGATTCTAATCTTAACTGGAACGTTTATTGAAATATTAGGTTTTAGTGTAATTATTCCTTTTCTAATGGTCATCAGTAAGCCCGAAATTATTCAAGAAAATATTTACTTCAAAACAGCTTATGAGCTGATTTCACCGAACTCATATAACCAATTCTTAGTATTTGTAACGTTTATTATTATTATTGTATTTGTTTTAAAAAATTCGTTTCTGTTTTTTATTGAATATTACAAATTTAAATTTACAACCACTGAGCATTATAAACTTACATCCAGACTTTTTAGAAGTTATCTTAAAAACCCCTATGCATTTCACCTTCAGCGTAATACAGCTCAACTACTGAGAAATATTGGATTAGTCATAGGGGTTATTAGTGGTATTGTTTTGCCTCTTATCAGATTAGTTACTGATTCGTTTCTCATAATTATAATTTTTATTTTATTGATGGTTATTGATTTTACTTCAGCACTGATTGTTTTTGGAGTTCTTGGTTTGATATCGATTTTATATTTTTTATTAATTAAGAAAAAACTTAAAAAATATGGTGAAAGGCAAAAAAACATTCAGGGTATACTAATTAAACAGTTCAATCAAGGATTAGGTAGCATTAAGGAATCAAAAATATTAGGAAGAGAGCATTTCTTTGATAAGACATACTCCAAGTATTTATTTGAGTTTAGTAAAATATCAAAATACCAGCAATCAATAAATGCTTTTCCCCGTTTTATTATTGAAACAACAATGGTTTCATTGGTGTTATTTATTGTGTTATTCGCTCTTGTTAGGGGATATGCAATAGAGTCAATCCTTATAGCTCTCTCTTTTTTTGGATTGGCTTCAGTTAGATTAATGCCTTCTATAGGGAGAATAAACTCTTCGCTGATGATGATACGCTTTTATATCCCGAGCCTTGAAGAGGTGTATGCCGATCTTAAGATGTCTGCATCAAATAAAAAACGTATTACAAATAAAGATATTTCGGATCAGATTGGTTTTAAAGAAGAAATATTATTGGATAATATCGATTTTTCATACGAAAGCTCAAAAATACCAGCCTTGAAGAAATTGTCTATTAGAATACCTAAAAATAGTACAATTGGTCTTGTAGGAGAAACTGGTGCTGGCAAAACCACGGTTGTTGATGTAATATTGGGATTATTAATACCACAAAATGGGCATGTATACGTTGATGGAGTTAATATTCATGAAAAATTGACTTCCTGGCAACGTAAGGCAGGATATATTCCGCAGCAAATTTATTTAATGGATGATACTATTGCTAATAATATTGCCTTTGGTATTCCAAAAGAAGAAGTTGATCTGCAAAAAGTTAATAATGCTCTCCGTCTGGCTCAACTGCAAGAATTCATAGATGAATTACCTCATGGTTTAGAAACAATTATTGGTGAATTAGGGATCCGTATATCAGGTGGGCAGAGACAGAGGATAGGAATTGCCAGAGCCCTTTACAACGATCCAGAGTTACTCATAATGGACGAAGCAACAGCTGCTCTTGATAATGAAACGGAGCGCGCCTTTATGGAATCGATTGAATCCCTCAGCGGCAAGAGGACCATCATCATCATCGCCCACCGCCTGACCACAATTGAAAAGGCCAATATAATATTTTTCTTGTCGAAAGGGCAATTACTTGCTTCCGGCTCTTATGCTGAACTGTTAGAAAAAATCCCAGAATTTCGAAAGATGGCGGGTGTGGGGGAAATTGAAACATGTTAAGTGTCTATTGGTTATTACGATTTTCTGAATTTTACTCTTTAATTTTACTATGATCTACATTCTCCTTCCAGTTCATAACCGACGAGAAATAACGAGGTATTTCATTGATTGCCTTACCAAACAAACTTACACTAATTATCATCTTGTATTAATCGATGATGGATCTACGGATGGTACTGCAGAGATGGTTAAGCATTATGTGCATGAGCTTACTATTATTCGCGGAAATGGAAATTGGTGGTGGGGAGGTTCCTTACAACAGGGTTATAAGTGGTTAAAATTACAGAAATTGAATAATGATGATATTGTTCTTATAATAAATGATGATACGACTTTTAAGGATGATTTGTTAGAGATTGGACAGACTATTCTGAATCAACATCTCCATACACTTCTTCTCGCTCAGGCGTATAGCATGCAAGATAATAGACTTATTGATGCGGGTGTGCATGTGGATTGGAAACAGTTGCGTTTTAGTCAGGCGAAAAGTACTGAGGAGATCAATTGCTTATCCACGAGGGGTTTATTCATTCGAGCGGAAGATTTTCTAGCACTCGGGGGCTTCTATTCTAAAATGTTGCCACATTATGCATCTGACTATGAATTTACTATCCGTGCCCATCACAAAGGGATGCGTTTGCTTTCAGTACCATCACTTCAGCTTTGGACGAACGAAAAAACAACCGGACAACGTCAATTTAATCAGAAGTTATTAATTTCCCATATTAGAGAAATTTTTTCAAAGGGGAGTGTGCGTAATCCATTGTATATAACTAGTTTTATTTTATTATCTTGTCCTTGGAGATGGAAAGCTATAAATATTTTTAAGGTTTGGCATGGTGTAATTGCTGGCGGTGTTACTAGGTTTTTAAAACATTTAAGAAAATAACAGCTTAATTAATAGTTCCTTTAACAGAATGGATTGCATCCCTCTGACTTAATATTAGATTAAAGTGTAAAAATATCATTTTTCATGGTAGATACAATAAGACAATAATAATGAATTTAGCTCCTATCATCCTTTTTGTTTATAATCGACCTTGGCATACCTGTCAAACTGTGGAAACCTTACGAAAAAATGATCTAGCCGGTGAGAGTGATTTGTATATTTATTCTGATGGTTCTAAGAATGAACAGGAAAAAACCAAAATTGAAGAAGTTCGAGAGTACATTCGCTCCATTGATGGATTTAAAAGTATCAAAATAATTGAACGCAAAGAAAATTTAGGATTGGCTAACTCTGTTATTTCTGGAGTAACCGAAATAGTAAATATGTATGGTCGGGTTATTGTAATGGAAGATGATGTGGTTAGTTCTAAATACTTTCTTGATTTCATGAATAATGTATTGGAGTTTTATAAGAATGATATGCGAATTTTCTCGGTAACAGGTATAAATTACCTTAATATTCCGACAACCTATAATTACGATGTATATCTTTCCTACCGAGGATCTTCATGGGGATGGGGAACCTGGAAAAACAGGTGGGAAAAAGCAGACTGGGCAATTAGTGATTACAAAGAATTTATCGGAAACAAAGAAGCTCAAAATATTTTCAATCGTGCCGGCGAAGACGTATCCGATATGTTAATTTCACAAATGAATGGTAATATTGACTCTTGGGGGATTAGATGGTTGTATACACAATTTAAAAACGATGCATTCACTCTATTCCCAGTGCATAACTTAATAAATAATATTGGATTTGACGGTACTGGCACTCACTGTGGGAAAGGTAATTATTCTAATACAGAAATTAATGATGATATAGGAAAGATTGAACTTGTAAATAATATAGAATTGTCAGATGATATAGTAAGAGAATTTAAAGCATATTTTAAGAGAGGCTTGACGGGCAAAATAAAACGGTTCCTGAAAAAAGTGGGATTATTCTAACACATTAATGCGTACTTTGTGTAGTGTAGACTTTATATCCCGAGCATAAAATGACTTTGGTTTCTAAAACCGTAGGATCCACGTTTAGCACCTTGATCTTGTTGATAATTCTTTCCACTAAAGCATTGGTGAGTGGGCATCTCAAATACTTGAGAATAGACCCCTTGTATCTCAAGACCATTTTGGTAAACTTCATCAATGATCTGATGCAGATTTTCTAGATGGGGAAAATAATATGAAGTTACTAAATAAAATAAAGAGTTCGATATTTCGATTAATAGAAAGTACTATAAGAAATATCAGTGGTCAACTTGGGATAAAAATTCGTAGTTTTTATTATAGCCGCAGATTCGGAAAGTGTGGGAAAAATCTGCGAATAGATGAAGGAGTAATTATCCAGGGGATAAAAAATATATTCCTTGGAGATTATGTTTGGATAGATAAATATAGTATTATAATGGCTGGTAAAATTACTATTGATAGTACCAAATGCAAAAATAAAATTAATAGATACTACGCTCATAAGGAAGGGGAACTTCATATTGGATCAAATGGTGTTTTAGGTATTGGTACTATCATTCAAGCACATGGGGGAGTACAAATAGGTGATGATTTTTCAACCTCACCAGGTTGCAAAATATATTCAAGTTCTAATGATGTTGCTAAATGTAGAAAAGGGAATTATAATCATGATGAGACTTATTATTTAAAATCTCCAATCACCATCGGTAATAATGTTTGGCTGGGATTCAATTCTATTGTTTTAGGGGGCTGTATCCATGATGACTGTTTTATTGCTCCGAATTCAGTTGTAATCAGCGAAATTGAACGCAATGCATTTGCAGAAGGATTTCCTGCAGAAAAAATAAAAGATAGATTTAGTAGCTGTAAAAAATAATATTTTGAAAAGGAAATCCCCCATGTGTGAAAATACAATAAAAAAAGTGTTGGAATTAAAAAACCTTAAACGATTAGGAAAAAAGTATGAAAAAATTTAACCATCAGATTGGCGTTGGTGGATTAGTTCTATCTGATTATGAAAAACAGTTAGCGAATGAAGTGTTAGATTCTAATCATTTGACCTATGGTCCGATGACCAAACGTTTTGAACAGGAATTTGCGAAAAGTCATAAGGTGAAACACGCTTTATTTATGAACAGTGGGACTTCCGCTCTACATGTCGCACTTGCTGCATTGAAAGATCGTCATGGATGGAGTGATGGAGATGAAATAATTGTTCCTGCTGTGACCTTTGTGGCAACAGCCAATATTGTGTTACATAACAATATGACCCCCGTTTTTGTAGATGTAGAACCTGACACATTTAATATTGATCCTCAAAAAATTGAGGAGAAAATCACGGGGAGAACGAGGGCTATCATTCCAGTGCATTTACTGGGTTTGCCAGCAACCATGCAGCCAGTTCTGGAAATGGCTGAAAAATATCGACTGGAAGTTATTGAGGACTCAGCGGAATGCATGTTTGCAAAATATAAGGGGGGTTCTGTCGGTTCTATGGGTGTAATCGGTTGTTTTTCTACTTATCTTGCTCATTTTATCGTAACAGGGGTAGGCGGATTAGCTACTACCAATAATAGTGAATTAGCTGTGGATATGCGTAGCCTGATGAATCATGGTCGCGATGGAATCTATCTCAGTGCTACAGATGATAAGGGATTGAACGGACAGACTTTGGAAGAGGTTGTTGCACGGCGTTTTTCTTTTATTCATGTGGGACATTCCATGCGTTGTACAGAGTTGGAAGCAGCTATTGGTGTTGGACAACTAGCCAAATCTAAAAAGATCATTAAGAGACGTCAGGAAATTGCTGCAACCTTCACCCAGGGATTAGAAGAATTTGAGAACCGGATTCAACTACCCACTTGTCCACCAGATCGTACGCATTCGTTCATGCTGTATGGTATAGTTTTAAAAAAAGAAAGTAAGAGAAAGTTGGTCAATCATCTTGAGCATCTTAATGTCGAAACCCGCGATTTATTACCATTAATCAATCAGCCTATTTACAAGCGGTTATATGGTAACCTGGAGGATAAATACCCAGTTGCAAAACACATTAATGAGTCGGGATTTTATATCGGATGTCATCCTTATATGAATGATGAAGAAGTAGGATTTGTTATAGAGGCTTTTAAAAATTTTTTCCAAAACAATTGAAATAGAAGCTATTTAGAGAAATATCATGATTAATCAAATAGAGCCGTGGATTGATTATAATGAGCTAAGAGAATTAAAACGGGTAGTTGATTCTACCTTCGTTACTGAAGCAATGCTGACAGAAGAGTTTGAAGAAATGAACAGAGAATTAACCGGGACTAAACATGCCATAGCCATGTCAAATGGAACGGTAGCTATATATTGTGCTCTAAAAGCTTTGGACATAGGTCCGGGAGATGAAGTTATCGTTCCTGCCATGACCTTTATAGCTACAGCCAATGCTGTAATCATGGCAGGCGCAACACCTGTTTTTTGTGATGTTTATGAAGATACTTTCTGCATGGATATTGAAAAAGCGGAAGAACTCATAAATCCCCGAACAAAAGCTATTATGCCGGTACATCTTTATGGACAAAGTGCTGATATGGAGAAAGTTATGGAGATAGCTTCCAAATATGACTTAAAGGTGGTTGAAGACGCTGCGCAGGGTGTGGGTGTAAGGTTCTTAGGTAAACATGTAGGCACTTTTGGTGATGTTGGAGTCCTATCTTTTTACGGAAATAAAACTATAACATGCGGCGAGGGTGGAATGGTGTTAACAGATAATGATGAACTTGCTGCTAGATGCTACAAGTTGAAAAATCATGGGCGTGCCAAGAAAGGTATATTTGTTCATGAAGATATTGGATTCAACTTTTCTTTTACAGAGATGCAAGCAGCTGTAGGAATCGCTCAGATGAAAAAGCTTCCTGAAATAATGGAAAGAAAAAGAAAAATTTATGATCGATATCTAACAGAACTTGCCGCTTTGAAACGGTTGCATCCCGTCTTTATTGATCCAAGAACAGATCCGGTGTTTTGGTTCACTTCCTTCTTATCTAATGAAACTGAAGATCTTTCGGAATATTTACTTGATTGTAAAATTCAAACCCGAAGATTTTTTTATCCCCTTCACCTGCAACCCTGCTACCAGGAATCTAATTTGATTAAAAAAGGAAACAACAAGAAATATTCTGTATCAAAACGTACATATGATAAAGGTATTTCATTACCTTCTTCCTATACATTAAGTGAAAAAGAACAAGAAAAGGTAATAATAAAGATAAAGAATTTTTATGCGAATCGGAATTAATTGTATTAAAATCAATCCCGAATATTCAGGGGGTATCAATACATATACCTTTGGTCTATTAGGTGGGTTTATTAAAATAGATAAAGATAACGATTATTATATTTTTGTTAGTGATAAGAATATTCACCTGTTTGACAAATATAAATGCTTTCATAATGTTAACATTATTCTAGCGGAAACAAATGATATCGGGACATTATTGAAAAAGATTATCAGAAGGGTCGTTTTGTTTCTAGGGATGCCAAATTTATACAGATTTGTGAATGATTT
This sequence comes from Armatimonadota bacterium, assembly GCA_013203665.1. Classification (GTDB taxonomy): domain Bacteria; phylum Cloacimonadota; class Cloacimonadia; order Cloacimonadales; family TCS61; genus JABMPU01. Next base: position 84,116 of record JABMPU010000108.1, on the reverse strand, counting down.
ATTATTTAAAAGCACAGCGAGAATTGTAGAAGAAAATTCAGATATTATATATATTCCTACTACAGTGTTGGACTATTTCAGTTATTCAAAAACCGTGATAATTTCAATGCATGACATTCAGTATGTACATTATCCGGAGTTTTTTACGAAACAAGCATTGTTATACCATGAAACTGTTTATGGTTTGAGTGCTAAGTATACCCCATTTATCCAAGCGAGCAGCCAGTTTATTAAAGATGATTTGTTAAACCATTTTGGATATCTCAAAGAAGAACAGGTAAAAGTCATTTTTGAAGGTGTAAATATTAATGATTTTAGAAATCATAATGACATTCTGAATATTCTAAATAAATATAGCATTCCTGAAAAATTTCTTTTTTACCCAGCACAACTCTGGAAACATAAAAATCATATTACAGTGCTAAGGGCTCTAAACATTATGAAAAAAGGGGGATTAGATGTACCGTTAGTCTTGACAGGTGCAAGATATTCTGCTTCAAATGATATATTTGGATATATAAAGGAAAACAAGCTAAGTAGTGTGTTTTATCTGGGGAAGGTCCCTTTTGAGGACTTTGTTGCACTGTATCAACAAGCTAAATTTTTAATCACGGCAGTACTTTACGAGTCAAGCAGTTTGCCAATCCTGGAAGCAGCAGCCTCTGGTACCCCAATCATTGCATCTAAAACGCCACCCAATATTGAAATAAGTAATATTTTACGTCTTAATCTTTTTGAACCATTAGATGAAAAAGAATTAGCAGATTTAATTGCAAAACTATGGAATGATGAAGATATAGTGTCAAAACAGATTCATCATAATAATGAGCACATTCAATATTATACTTGGGAAAACGCAGCAGAAAGATATCTGACATTTTTGCGGAGAAATTAATGATACCACTTGAAGAGTTTAAGAAAATAGTTAAAAATACTGTTTTGGTTGCAATTGACTTAATTATTGAAAACCCAGATGGTAAGATTTTATTGGGTTTGCGCAAAAATAATCCTGCGAAAGGATTTTTATTTGTCCCAGGTGGAAGAATATTTAAAAATGAAAGCTTTGGTAAAGCATTAAAAAGAATATCGAAAGAAGAAATTGGAATAGAAATAGATAAAAATGATGTAGAATTAATGGGTATATATGAACATATTTATAAAGAAAATTATTTTGAAGATAGATCATTTAATACACATTATGTTGTTATAGCTTGTAAAACCAAACTTGATATTAATAGTGTTTATAATAATTCCCAGCATAAAAACATGTTTTTTATGTCAAAGAAAGAATTGCTGAATTCAAAAGTAGTGCATCAACTCACGAAAAACTATTTTGTTAACAATGCACCTCCGAATAAATTTTGATTAAATCAATAAATCATAATGTTAATTCTTCTATTCAATTTTAATACCGATAGAACATGAAAAAGTCACCTAAAATTTCGATAGTTACTCCGTCGTACAATCAAGGTGGTTTCCTTGAAGAAACGATTCTAAGCGTTATTAATCAAGATTATCCAAACCTTGAGTATATAATCATAGACGGTGGTTCAACAGACAATTCGATAGAAATTATTAAAAAATATAAAGAATATATTTCTTATTGGGTTAGTGAACCGGACAATGGGCAAAGCCATGCGATTAATAAAGGATTCAAAAAAGCTACAGGCGATATTATTGCCTGGATTAACTCTGATGATATTTATTTTAATGGTGTTTTTAAAAAAGTAAATCAGGTGTTTACTCAAAATCCTGATATTGATGTTATATATAGCAACGGAGTATGGGTTGATGGAGATGGAAATGTTATTAAAAAACGAAAAAATACGCATTTTCACTATAATACCTGGCTTTATGGCATGGCTGATCCATTTCAGCCCGAGGTATTTTACCATAGTAGGGTTTTAGAAAAAGCTGGTTATCTTGATGAATCTTTTCATATGATGATGGACAGAGAATGGTGGATACGAATGGCAAAAAAAGGATGTAAGTTTAAATATATCGATGATGAATTTGCAGCTATAAGAAAATATTCTGATACAAAGACTGCAACGCTAATGAAGGTTAATATTGAAGAACGTTGGAAACTACATGATATATACTGGGAAGGATTTCGTTTCCAGAATAGAGTTTTTAAATACTGTCATTGGAGAATATTAAATGTTATTTATTTGTTAAGAAGGAAAATACTAACATATTTAACGTAATCTCAAAATGTAAGTTGTAACAATTAAAGTGGGAGGAGCCATGGTTAACACAAACATTAAAAAGATATTTTTCAAGGTTGCTAGCGAGTACATAAATAGCAACACGGAATTAGCTGTTCAGTTTAAAAAGAGGGGGGGGCATCATGATTGGAGGAGACCAACTCTTTTAGTAAATGAAATAAGCAAAAGATTAAACACACCGGAAGCAAAATTTTTAGACATAGGAACTGGACATGGAATAATTCCAAGAATGATAAAGGAGTTTGGGAATTACGTAATATCGGTCGATTGGCCAGCGTCTGGTGGAACTGATGCATTAAAAGCGTTGATGGGCATTGGAATAGAGGGATATTATGTGCATGTCGGAAATGAGCCAATACCAATCCAGGATAGCTCAGTTGATGTAGCTTTTGCAGGTGACGTTATTGAACATATCCCGCACAATCCCATACCATTTTTAACCGAATTAATTCGTGTAATAAGACCAAGCGGGGTTTTGATTCTTGATACACCTAACTCAATATCGCTTTATACTCGGTTAAAAATATTAATGGGACAATCAAATTGGCCAAGTCTTGATGCAATCACTTCTTCCGATATTAATATCCATCATCATAAAGAATATACTCTTTCCGAATTAAAATCTTTATTAAACATGGTCGGATTGAAACAAGTTTCAGGATATACATATGAAACATTTTGGTTTAAATCAGTTAAGAAACATGGTAAGCTTGGTACTATTGGAACTGATCCAAGTAAGGCCACTCAATTTTCCGTAGGTTTTAACCCATTGAAACCATATGAATATGTTCGTTTAATCTGCCTTGTGTTGGTTAAAATTTTTCCATCTTTTCGTTCTTCGATACTAGCAAGTGGACGTATTGAAAAAGTATAAGTTTATAGGTAGAAAAGAAAAATAAATTCTATTCTACTATTAGATTTTCGTCACGAGACAAAATAAAATGTTACGGTATAATTATGTGTTTTACAGAGAGTAAATTTCTTCATTCATTTTTCAAATTCCTTAATCAAGAAAAAATTAATTATCTCATCCTTCGCAATTACCAGTCTCTGCCAACTACTGTACAGGGCACAGATATTGATATTCTGGTTGATGAATCCTATAATTTAAAGTTTAAAGATAAACTTATTAAGTTAGTAAGTCAAATAAATTATAAATATTGGAAAGGTTACAAAAAAAATTATGAAATTTATCATATGATTTTTGTTCCAAATCAGTTATATAATCCACAGGATGTTATCAGAATAGATTTTATCAAAAATAAAATCACTTGGTTCGGCATGAAATTAATGGATTCAAAAAATTTATGGGAACATAAGTTTTTTCATAATAATCTGCATTGTCTGGATATACCTATGAGTATTACTTTAGCTATACTAAACGGTTTATTGTTTGCAGGACATGTAAAAGATAAATATTATGAGGAGTATGATCAGCTTGGTTCAAGTGAAAAAGAGTTAGTACAAAATTATATAGCGAACACCCTAAATGAATCACCAGAAACAATCAAAGAGGAAATTAAAAATAGAAAATTCAGAAAAATTCGTTTTCGATTCATTAAAGCACAAAGATTTCCTTTTCTTAAAATCATGTTTGGAGTATTTAGTTGGTTACATACATTTTTTACCAGGTTTATATCACCACCGGGTGATTTTATTGCCCTTGTCGGTCCTGATGGATCTGGTAAAAGCACCCTGGCAGAAATGATCAAGAAAAATTGCAAACGTATTTATCCTGGAATAACTTATTTTCACCTGTTTCCAAAGCTGAAAATATTCCGTTACTTTGACAAAAAAAGTTTTAAGCGGTGGGAGAATAGACATCAATCAGGAAGCAGCGAAAGTGCTTTGCGCAAAAAGGAATTCGGATTTATGGCGTCGTTTATAAGGCTTATTTACCTATGGTTGAGGTATACTAGTGGATATTTCTTTGAAGTAATCCTAAAAACGAGAAAAGGTCATTTAGTACTTTCGGATCGCTGGTGCTTTGATATTATTTTTGATCCGGGTTCAAAGGGTATCCAACTACAACAGTGGATTAGAAAAATGGTCTTTTATCTAATACCAAAACCATCCGCTAACCTGGTACTTATTGGCAAGCCGGAAGTTTTTGCTGCAAGAAAAGATGACTTAACAGTGGAAGATATTCAGGAACAAATTACCACAATGAAGATTTTTTTCTCAGGTTCAAAACAATCAAAATTGATCAGAACAGATCAAAACCCAGAAGAATCCTTTAAAGAAACACTCAATTTTTTGGTGAACAGGGAATAAAATGCCAATCAATATAAACAGCTGGCTTAAAGAACTTTTAGGCGAAGATGTGTTTCAGGGATCAATTTCTTCCAACTCATCAGTAGCCGAATATTTTGTCGTTCCCAATAATCAAAATCCAAAGCTTTTATTCCCCAAAAACCTGAATAAAAAGGGGCTTTTAAACTCTTTTGATCTATATCCTGTTTTAACCCCAAAGCATTTCCTGAAAAAAAGTATGATTTCCACCATGTATAGATTTCGGTTCCTATTACCAACCTCATTTTCTTTATCAATCGGGAACAGGGATGTTGCAAAAAGAGTATATCAAAAGATTTCCGATTGTCAGAAAAACTATTCTAAAGTGGCATTCTGCTCAATGCGGACCGGTTCAGCCGGTAAAGGGAAAAAGCTGATATTCCAGTTTTTGGATGCTCACGGAAATATTCTTTCCTATATTAAGCTGGGGGATGCATCATACAGAGGAAAATGGCTTGATAATGAATGTGCAACACTTGAATATCTGAAAGAGACCTGTAAAAATCTTATTGTCTTTCCTGATGTTATTGGATACAAAAAATCTTCAAGCTATGTTGCTTTGGAATTAAGTCCATTGAGAAATTTTCATTATTATCCGCAACAATCCTATCAATATCTTGCTGACATACTTTCTCAGCTTGTTATGCGAACAAAATCTGAGCCTCTATACGAATTCGATAATCAGGAAGATTTACTCCGAAAATACATTAAAAATTCCCAACTGGCTGAGGTAATTATTAATCATCTTGAGTATGCAAAAAACACTTTAAAGGTTTGGTCTATCGCTCATCGTGATATGCCTGCCTGGAATGTACTGAGTAATGATAAAGGTGAAATAGCCATTCTTGATTGGGAGTTTGCCCGCAAAGGTCACAATCCTTTTCAGGATATGTTTCATTATAAAATACACACCCATATTCATAATTCCGGGAAAACACCTGAGAAAATAATAATGTCATTATTCCGGGATAAGTCAACAAAAACAACAATTGCCTGGTTTGGCTGCAAAATTGGCGTCACTGATCCCCACACCATCTTTTCACTTTTTATCCTTTATCTTTGGGATTGGTATAAATTGGAGCGGGACAATGCCCAAACAGAAGAACAGGGACAACAATATCTCCATATTCTGAAATATCTGGGAAGCAATGAAAATAGCTATAAATACTTTATCTGAAAATCCACAGGCACCAAGCGGGGCTTTTGGCTATTATCAAAACCTGATAAAAGAACTTGAGCTTTTGATTGGAAATAATACGTTGTATATTTTCATAAGCCGGAAGAGTAAAGACCATTTCGGCCCATTTCAGAATCCAAATGTCCATAAAATAGTTTTCAGGTATTCTAATGAACGTAAATGGCTTCGAATTTTAACGGAACATTTCATTTTTCCCGTTATTATACTTAAGTACCGGATAAACGTTTTGAATACCGGTACCTCTATTCTTTTTTGCCCGTGCAAATTGGTTGCAACGCTAAAAACAATGCACGTTTACACAAATCCGGAAACTCTTTCGCTTTCAACAAGAATATACCGTAAGCTTGCTTACAAACTGACTAAATGGAGCGCGAAGGCAATTATCTCAAATTCTGAAAGCCAAACCAGGGATATTATCAAATATGTTGGTATTAAGCCGAATAAAATACATATCGCTTATGAAGCTCTGGATCATACAAATTTCAAGCCAGTCTACCGGAACAGAGTCACCAATGATTTCCTGAAAAAACATGGGATAAGCAAACCTTTTATTTTATTCGTTTCTTCATTATACCCTTACAAAAATGCTGAGACATTGATTAAAGCATTTGCAAAATTAAAAAATCTGGAAAACCTCCAGCTTGCAATTGTCGGATTCCCAAGAAATCCTGAGTATTATGAATTTTTAATCCAGCTTGTAAAAAGCCTAAATATTGAAGATAGTGTCGTATTTACCGGAGGAGTTAAACAGACTGATACAGCCATATTCTATCAGTCAGCAGAAGTTTTTGCGTATCCCTCCAAATATGAAACCTTCGGACTGACAATACTTGAAGCTATGGCATGTGGTTGTCCTGTAATTACTTCAAATATCAGTGCCATGCCGGAAATAGGAGGCCAGGCAGCAATTTATTTTAATCCTGAAAACGAGTCTGAATTGATAGAAAAAATGGAATTTCTCCTGGAAAATGAAGAAGAAAAGAAAAAAAATATATCTCTTGGATTGAAAAGAAGTACTGAGTTTACATGGAGATCAACCGCAGAAAAAACTTATAAAGTTTTAACATCTTGTATTGATTAAAATTCAAGGATAAATTGAAAATACTTTTTCTTTCACATGCACAGTATATAACGGTTGCTCTGCCAAAGATCATTGAATCTGCAGAGTCACTTGTTAGCATGGGGCATGAAGTAACCATTGTTGTAACGCATAAAAAAAACAGATTTCGATCAAAGTCTTTTGAAAAGAACGGAGTAAATTATATTTTATCTCCCTCTATTTTATCTGGGAAGTTAAGACACGGAGCTGATTTTTATGATGCGTTACGACGGATTTTTCTCATTCGTAAATTAAAATTTGATATTATTTATGCCATTGATTCAAGACCCAGTGTGATTTTACCAGCTCTTTTCCTCCAAAAATTCAGTAAAATACCATTAATACTTGAGTGGTCAGATTGGTTTGGAAAAGGGGGGATAATATTAGAAAGATCAGGACCACTTTATGCCAAAACTCTTGGAATAATTGAATCGTATTTTGAAACTGCCTTTAGGCTAAAAGCAGACGGGGCAACCGTCATCAGCAATAAACTCTATGAAAGGCTTGTTAATATGGGATTTTCCGAAGACAAAATACATATTCACAGGATGGGGTGCAATGTTGAAAAATTTAGCAACTTCTCAAAACAAACATCTCGTCAATATTTAAAAATACCTGAGGATGAAGTTATTTTTTCTTATTTTGGTCGAATATATCCTGCAGATCAAAAATTTTTATTAACTGCATTCAAAATGTTTAAAGAAAATACGAGTTTAAAAGTTCAAGTATATTTTATTGGAAATGTGAAGCATACAAATCCCCCAATACCCAGTTACATAAAATATCATGGGGTGGTTTCGAATGAAATATTTAATCATTATTTAAGTGCAACAGATATTTGTTTACTGCCATTAAAAATAAATTTGTCTAATCAATCAAGATGGCCGTCAAAATTTATTGACTACCTTGCTGTTGGAAAACCTATTGTGGCAACTGCTGTAAGTGACTTCAAAGAGATTTATGATTCTGCAAACTTCGGGATTTTGTGTGAAAAAGATTCAGAAGAAGATTTTGCTCAAGCCATGCTAAGAATGCTTGATTTGAGAGATAAATGGGAAGATTTTGGGAAAAATGGATTAAAATATGTTAAACAAAATTTAGATTGGAAAGTAATTAATAAAAAACTAATTACTTTTTTTAATCAAATAAAATTTGGAGATTGCTAGTGTTTAATGAGATTTCAGGAGCAAATAAATTAATATTGTTATTATATTGAAATTAATTGCCTTACAATGAAGTTGAGAAAGTATACAATTTTATTTTTATTGTTGAATTTTTTCATATTTAGTTCTGTCTGAAAAAAAAATCTAGGATATAGCAAAATAAATTGAATAAATATGGATGATATTATACAAAACTCTCAGAAAAATAGTAAAAAGTAAACAAAAGCTGAGAGGTTATTATGCTAAAAAATCGAGTAAATGAACCAAATACATTAAAATATTTCAAAATTGATTTAGTATGAAGATTAATATCAGACCACCCATCCACAAATCTCTCCTTTTCATCCATGATATAATAATCATAATTATCGGGATAGTTATTTCACATTATGTCTGTTTCCATCATAGATTATTAAATTATAGTGAGATTTCTTTTGGTCATTTCTGGGGATATCTTATACTGTTTTTTACTGTTATGATATTTTTTGTTGGGAACCATCTTTATAAATATCAAATCATTCTTAACCGTCCAGATCATACTCTTGCTCTGCTCAAGTCACTTATTACAAGTCTAATTATCTTAATTTTTACATCCTTTATATTTAAGATAACTGAAATCTCTATGGGCAGGATTCTACTAGGGATAATATTTACCACCTTGTTTATTTTATTCTTTGTAAGCCGGGTTATAATTGTTCCACAGATTTACTATTTGCTGGTAAAAACTAAAAGAATAAATCGCAACTTACTTGTTATTGGTGCAGGTGAATTAAGCATAAAAAAGGCAAGATATCTGAAGGAAGATAAAAGATCATATTATAATATCTGTGGATTTCTCGATGATGATGAATCCAAACAAGGTAAGTCTTTTAAAGATATTCCTGTTTTGGGAAATACAAAAGATTTGAAAAAAGTTGTTGATTCATATAAAATTAAAGAAATTTTTATTTCTATAAATAATATTTGCCATGAAAGTTTACAAGCTCTTATTGATTTGTGCAAAGAAACACAATGTCCAATTCATATTATATCAGAATTGTACAATATTGTTTCGGAGAAATTAGAGGTTGAAGAGATTGCCGGCATCTCTGCTTTTAGGTTGCAACCATATAATCAGAAACTGGGTTATAAGATTATTAAAAGAATTTTTGAAGTTTTAATTTCCGCTTTATTAATTATAATTTTGTCGCCTATTTGGATTGTAATTGCATTTTTAATAAAGATTACCTCAAAAGGACCTGTTTTTTACAAAGCCAGAGTAATTGGAAAAGATGGTTGTGAATTTGATATGTTAAAATTTCGTTCGATGTATCATGATTGTAATCCAAAACCTCACATAGACAAAGTTAAAGAGATGATAAATGGAAATGGAAATACTAAGAAATTAAGAGAAGATACGAGAATTACATCCCTCGGGAAATTCCTTAGAAAATCCTCTATCGATGAATTTTCACAATTATGGAATGTGATAAAAGGAGATATGAGTTTGGTAGGACCTCGCCCTAATGTACCTTATGAATATAAGATAATGAATGAATGGCAAAAGAAAAGACATTCTGTTTTACCTGGAATGACAGGTATATGGCAGGTAAGAGGTAGAGATGAAGTTAAATTTAATGACCAGGTTATCTTGGACTTGTATTATATTGAAAATAGATCTTTAAAACTTGATTTGGAAATTTTACTTAAAACTATTCCAGTAGTTATATTTGGTAAAGGTGGAGTATAAAAAAATTAAATGAATAAGGGATATTTTGTACATGGAAGGGAGTGGTTTAAATCCGATAACATAAGGGAAAATACTCGAATATGGGATTTTAGCCACATTATGAAGGGTGTACAAATTGGGACTTATTGCAATATAGTAGAACACTGTTTCATTGAAAATAATCCAACAAATAAGGTGCGATCAGTATGAATAGTAACTTTATTAATGAATTAAAAATTATTTTTTTTAAACAAATGACTTTAATAATAAAAGTCGAAGAAAAGCTTTTAAAATCTTTTTCAGAGGGATTATTAGCCGGTACTACGCACACTAGCATAGGTCAAGAAGCGTGTGCAGTTGGTGTAATAAATGCTTTAGATCGAAATAAAGATATAATTTTCTCAAATCTTAGGAATCATGGTCATTACCTTGCACATAGTATGATTTATGGGGTTTGTTACATGACGCTAATAAATAAGGATAAATAATGGATAATTCATTGAACAAAATCACTTTTCATCATTTCGGATTGGCTCTAAAAGATTTTTCTAAAGCTATAGAATTCTATAAGAAATTAGGTTATGATCATACTGAACCAATAATTGATTCTCTACAAAATGTTGAACTAGTTCTTTGTACTTCAGAAAAACATCCAACTGTCGAATTAGTAAAACCAATTAATAATAATTCACCCATTACAAATTATTTGAGCAAGAATAATGAGATGATATATCATGTTTGTTACGAAGTTGAAGATATTGCTAGAGATATTAAAATACTATTTTCGAATTACCGAGCGTTTTGTGTGAGCAAACCTAAACCAGCTATATTATTTGATAATCGTCTTGTTTCATTTTATTATATCAACAATGTTGGATTAATTGAGGTGTTACAAAAATGACAGTAAGGAATTTAAAATATAGTGAAATATTAAAAAGGAACAGTGATTTTGCAAAATTATTGTCTGATACAGGATATGAAATAAAAGTTTTATCAAATATTGTTACATCGCAATTAAACGAAATACTGGAATATACATTAAGGGTGGATGCAATTCCCGCAATTGTGAAATCTGGTGATTATGATAACATAGTTCAAGATAGTCTGAAATATCAAAACTCAAATGTTATTATTATTTTTTTGGAGCTATCCAATATTGTAGATGGGTTACAATTTAAAATTGAATTATTAAACGACGATCAGTTGGATGAGATCCTTGAAAAAACAAAATCTGAAATTGATCTTGTTCTAAAAAACTTTGAGAAAACTTCACTTATTCTTATTAATAAATTCACATCAATTCATTTTTGCAGTTCAAATATCATGAAAAACAATCTTGAGGAATTAGCGGATCAATTAAATCAATATCTAGAGATGAGAATACCGGAAAATGTTAGACTGGTTGATTTGGAAAAAGTGATCGCTAATGTTGGAGTGGAAAAAAGTTTGGATCTAAGATATTATTATTCTTCAAAAGCATTGTACACGGTTGATTTCTTCAAAGCCTATGCTGAGCATGTTAAGCCTTTTTTTATGTCTGCAAATGGCAAAGCCAAGAAGGCATTGATATTTGATTGTGACAACACATTATGGAAGGGGATTTTAGGTGAAGATGGTTTTGATAATATTGAAATGTCTCCCAAAACAAAAGATGGAGCAATTTTTTATGAAATACAAGATATGGCGATCTCTTTAAATAAACAGGGAATATTGTTAGGACTATGTAGTAAAAATAATCCTGCAGATGTAGATGAAGTAATCAACTCTCATCCGGATATGCAGTTAAGGAATAAGCATATTACGATCAACAAAAGTAACTGGTCGAACAAGGTGACTAATCTTAAGGAGATTGCACAAGATTTAAATATTGGTTTAAACAGTTTAGTATTTGTAGATGATTCATCTTTTGAAGTAAACATGATAAGAGAGCAGTTGCCGGAAATCACTGTTTTGCAGGTGCCGGAAAGATTATATAATTATCCTAAAATGCTTCGGGAGAATATTGGCTTGTTTTATAACCTTTCTTTTACTGCTGAAGATAGAAAGAAAATAAAGATGTATAAGCAGCAGGTAAAAAGAGAATCTGTTAAAAAAGAGTTTACTGATATTGAAGATTATCTTGCTTCTATGGAACTTAAAATGACTATTCACCAAGATGATAAATCTATAATTCCACGCATGGCTCAGATGAGTCAAAAGACAAATCAGTTTAATTTAACTACTAAAAGATACACTGAAGGTGATATTAAAAATTTTATTAAAAATGAAGAATCCATGATTTTTGCGATTTCTGTTTCAGATAAATTTGGAGATAGCGGTGTTACAGGATTGTGTATTATCAATTTTCACGATGAAATACAATCTGCAGAAATTGACACTTTATTAATGAGTTGTAGAATTATTGGTCGGAATGTTGAATATGTTTTTATTGATCACATAATTGATATGATGAAAGGGAAAAAAGTGAATGTTGTTAAAGCAAAGTATATAAAAACTCAGAAAAATGAGCAGGTGAAAGAATTCTATGATAAGTGTTCATTTAGTCTGACTGAATCAACTGATTCAGTTAGAAACTATACCTTGGATATAAACAATTATGAGCCCAAACAATTAAACTACATTGAGGTTATTAATGGTAAATAAAATAGAAGATCGGATAAAGAATGTTATGTCTGCAGTTTTTGAAATACCTGCTGATAGTATTGATGATGATTCATCCCCTGAATCAATAGAATCTTGGGATTCGCTCAAGCATATGAATTTGGTTGTCACTCTTGAAGAAGAATTTGATATAACTCTCAATGATGATGAGATTTTTGAAATGATTAATTATCCATTCATTAAACTCATCATTGCTAAATATTCAGGACAATTATAATGGATCTAATATCAAAAAAGGCTGTCATTGGGAAAAATGTTAAAATATGTCCTACATCAATTGTGCATGATAATGTAGTGATTGGTGATAATACAATTATTGAGAGTTATTGTATTATTGGTCTTCCTTCGAGAAACGAAACTAGAAACCCACTAATAATTGGTAAAAATAGCCATATAAGAAGCCATAGTGTTTTTTATGATAATTCAGAGTTTGAGAGAAATTTAGTTACTGGGCATCATGTTTTAGTGAGGGATAAAATAACAGCGGGTAAATATTTTCAAATTGGAAGCTATACAGAACTTGAGGGAGATTCATTCTTTGGTGAATATGTTAAACTTCATAGCAAGGTTCATTTATCGCTTCATTCAAAAATTGGACATTTCTCATGGTTTTTCCCACGAGTGCAATTTAGTGCTGATCCACTCCCACCTTCCCGAATTGAGCTACCTATTACAGTTGGGGACATGTCAGTCATTGCAACTGGTTCTTTAATACTTCCTGGCGTGACATTAGGCATTGGTTCATTTGTCGCAGCAAGATCTGTAGTAAAAGATGATGTACCTGATACTCATTGTGTTCAAGGAAATCCAGCAAAATATTTTACACGCATAGATAGATTAATTGATTTTAAACATAAAATAAAGCATCCATGGCCAAATCACTTTAGAGATGAATATCCTGAAGAAAGTTTTCCATTAATGGATGAATTATTAATAAAAATTGAGAACATAATAAAAGAAAAGAAAGAGTAGGAGTTATTTATGTACAATTTTATCGTAACAGGTGGATGTGGTTTTATTGGTAGTCATTTTATTGAATTAATATTATCAAGGGGCTATAGTGTCTTGAATATTGATAAAATGACCTATGTCTCATGGGATAATATTGGATATGAAAATCATAAAAATTACGATTTTTGGAAACAAGATATTTGCAATATTTCGAATCTCCCGAAATCTGATTATCTTGTTAATTTTGCTGCTGAAAGTTTTGTTGATAATTCTATCGGAAACAGTGAAATATTTTTTAGGTCAAATGTTCAGGGAGTTCATAACTTGCTCGAACACATTAGAATGAAAGCTAAATTCGATCGACCGGTTTTTGTTCAAATCAGTACTGATGAAGTTTACGGAGATACTGCTGATGGTAAATTTACTGAAAAAGATATTTTAAGACCAAGTAATCCCTATTCTGCAACCAAAGCAGCAGCAGAAAAATTTTTGATTGCCTACAACCGTACTTATGGAATTGACTATATAACTACACGATGTAGCAACAATTATGGAACACGCCAATATCCGGAAAAATTGATACCAAAAACTATTGAAAGCGCTCTAAATAATAGGAAGATGACTATACATGGAGATGGCACATATATCAGATCCTGGATTCATGTGAAAGATCATTGTGAAGCAATTTTAAAATTAATTGAAAATAAGCATTATAATAATGTTTATAATATTTGTTCGTGTAAGGAATATTCTAATCTGGAAGTTGTAAATATGATTTATAAAGCTATGGATATTGAACCCAATTTAGATTTTGTAGAAAATCGTTGGGGACAGGATTTAAGATATGCAATATCTACTAATAAAATTCTCAATACAATTAGCTGGAAACCTCAATATACCCTAAAAGAAAATCTGCACGAAATCATTAATTTTTACAAGGAAAATAATGAAACCGATTCCTAAACATTCTGATGAAAGAGGATTTTTAATTGAATTTCTTAGGGAAGATGAGAATATACTTAATTTCAAAGGGCAGGTATATGCATCAACCATTAGTCCCGGAGATATAAGAGGCAATCATTATCATAACGAGAAAACAGAAATATTCTGTGTTTTGAAAGGTAAACTTAAGGTTCTAATTCAAAATATTAATTCAAACAAGGTTGATGAGTTCATACTCGATGGAAATAAAGAAGATCTGGATAGATTATTGGTTCCACCAAAATTTGCTCATACTTTTACAAATATAGGTAATGAAGAAGTAATATTATTGGCATGGGGAAATAAAGTACATAATCATGAAGATCCGGATCAATATGAATTTATAATTAAAAAACAATAATAATCATGATTGTTAAATTTATTGATTTAAAAGCTCAGTATTTATCAATTAAAGATGAAATTGATGAAGCCATCCAAAATGTGTTAATAGACTCTGCCTTTACAGCAGGTTCTTATGTGAAATCCTTTGAAGAAAAATTTGCAAAAAAACATAATGCAAGATATTGTGTAGGAGTAAATTCAGGGACAGCTGCACTTCATGCTACTTTAATGGCTTTAGAGATCAATGCTGGTGATGAAATCATTGTTCCTGCAAATACATTTTTTGCTACACCATTATCTGTAACTCTTTCAGGTGCTACTCCGGTTTTTGTAGATTGTGAACCAGATTATTTTAATATCGATGTAAATAAGATCGAAAATGCAATTACAGGCAAAACTAAAGCAATCATTGCGGTCCATCTTTATGGACAACCTGCCCAACTTGATAAAATTAAAGATATTGCTGATAGATATAATTTATTATTAATTGAAGATTGTGCTCAAGCACATATTGCAGAATACCATAAAAGAACTGTTGGTACTTTTGGTATATGCGGATGTTTCAGTTTTTACTGTGGCAAAAATCTTGGTGCTTATGGTGAAGGTGGAGCAATTATAACTAATGATGAAACTCTTTATGAAAAATTGTTAATGATTAGAAATCTTGGTATGTCTCGAAAATACCATCATAATATTATTGGTCATAACTATAGAATGGCTGGAATGCAAGGAGCTATCCTTGATGTTAAATTGAAATACCTAGATAAATGGACTGAAATACGAAGAAGAAATGCTGATTTATATAGAAAATATCTTCAAGATTGCAGTGAGATAATATTACCCAATGAAATGGATAATATTAAGCATGTCTATCATCTTTTTGTTATTAGAACTAAAAAGAGAGATGAGCTCAGGCATTTCCTTGGTAATAATCATATACAAACTGGCATTCACTATCCAATACCGTGTCATCTGCAAAAAGCGTATGATTATTTAAACTATAAAATTGGAAATTTCCCAATAACTGAAAGGTTAGCTAATGAAATAATTTCTCTTCCAATGTCAGAACAGTTAAATAAAGAAGAGATAAAATATGTTTCTGAAAAAATAAGAGAATATTATTCGAAAGGGGTCAAGCGATGTGGTTAATATCGTAATAATAGGTGCTGGGTATTGGAATCCTAATTTTGTAAGGAATTTTTACAAATTTTGAAAATTCTTAAGTTAATTATGTAGCAGATCTTGAGCTGGAGCGTCTTGAATAAATAAAAAAGAATTATCTTGAAATATAAACAACCATTGATTAAAGTGTAATACTTGAAGATATGGAAATTTCAGCAGTTGTAATTGCCAAACCTGTATCAACTCATTATCAGCTAGGATTGAATGCTCTGCAAGCTGTGATATATGTATTCGTAGAAAAACCTTTTATTCCCTCTTTTACTTAAGCTCCTGAACTCATCAGTATTGCAGAAAGCAAACAACTTGTATTGATGTTTGGGCACCTTTTTGAATATCATCTAGCGGTGAATAAAATAAAGGAAATTTTAAAACGTGGAACAATTGGTGATATATAATAAATATGGCAAGCATCGATATGATATCCTCAGAATCAGAAGTTATTGTTATATGGGATTTAGCTCACTATGATTTATCAACAATCCTATACCTGTTGGATGAATAATCTATAATAGTTCGTTATATTGGAAATGCTTTTTAAAAAAGATCAAAGGATAAATTTGATATTTTTTTAAAATCGGAGCTGCTTACGTTTATTATGCATATAACCATTAATATTTAAATTAAAAGGCAATATTTATAAGAAAGCCGAGGGGTATTATGAGGGTGTTGTTTACTGGAGGAGCAGGTTTCATTGGTTCACATACAGCAGATAAGCTGTTAGAGATGGGGCATCAAGTAAAAATTATCGATTGCTTGAAGAAACCTGTACATTTGAAAGGCTTCCCTGACTATATTGATAAATCAAAAATTGAATTTATCTATGGAGATGTTCGAGATAAAACGGTTATGACATATGCATTGGAGGATGTTGATATTGTATTTCATTTTGCAGCATACCAGGATTATTTACCTGATTATTCTACATTCAGTCATGTTAATACTTATAGCACTTCTCTTATGTATGAAATTATTGAGGAAAAAAAATTACCTGTTAGAAAAATTATTGTTGCCTCTTCACAAGCAGTCATGGGGGAAGGAAGGTATCATTGTAGAGAGCACGGTACTTTTTTCCCGAATCTCCGATCCGAATTAAAACTTAATAAAAAAATTTGGGATCATTACTGTCCAACTTGTAAAAAAAAACTCATAATGGATCTCTCTGATGAAAAAGTAATAAATCCCCAAAATCCCTATGGTATGTCAAAACATACACAAGAAATGATTGCAATAAATTTAGGTAAAAGGATTGGTATTCCTTCTGTGGCATTACGATATTCTATTGTACAAGGTTCTCGACAAAGTTTTTATAATGCATACTCAGGAGTTTGTAGAATATTTTCTCTTTCAATGTTTTTTGATAAACAACCAATTGTATATGAAGATGGAAATTCTATTAGGGATTATGTGAATATTCGTGATGTAGTAGATGCAAATATCTTGGTTATGGAATCTGATGAAGCTAACTATGAAGTTTTCAATGTAGGTGGAGGAAAGCCATATACAGTTTTTGAATTCTTAAAGATTGTTGCTGAAGTGTTTAGTAAATCAATAACAGCTAAGATTCCTGGCGAATATAGATTTGGTGATACAAGACATATTGTTTCTGATATTTCAAAGTTGGAATCGCTTGGATGGAAACCAAAGAGAAGTATTTATGATAGTGTTAGAGAATATAAAGAATATTTGGAGCAACAAACAGATATCGCTGATATTTTGGATTATGCTCAGAAACAAATGAAAACATTAGGAGCGGTAAGGAGGATTGATGATAATTAGTAAAACTCCTTTAAGAATTAGTTTTATTGGTGGTGGTTCTGATCTCGAAGATCATTATCAACATTCAGAAGGCAAAGTAATAAGTTCAGCAATTGACAAATATATTTATGTCATAATCAAAGAAAGATTTGATGATAAAATTTATATCAATTACTCCAAAAAAGAAATAATAAATGCAGTTGATGAAATTGAGCATGATCTGGTTAGAGAATCAATGAGAAAAACTGGAATAAAAGACAGTATTGAAATAACTACTCTTGCAGACATTCCATCAGAAGGTTCAGGTCTTGGCTCATCCAGCACTGTTACAGTAGGCTTATTACATGCATTTTATGCTTATCAAGGTGAAATCGTAACTAAAGAATGTTTAGCAAGAGAAGCTTGTGAAATAGAAATTGATATACTAAGAAAACCAATTGGAAAGCAGGATCAATATATTGCAGCATTTGGTGGTGTCAATCAAATCACCTTTAATAAAGATAATACTGTTGATGTTGAGAAGATAGAGCTTTGTGATGAACAATATAGAAAATTTGGATCAAATATACTTTTATTTTATACTGATAAAACTAGGAAATCCTCAGAAATTCTTTCTGAACAAAAAAAGAATACTAAAGAGAAATTAGATGTTCTAAAGAAAATGGTGTGTTTAGTGGAACCATTTAAGCAAAATTTGCTAAACAAAAACTATGATAAATTAGGTGAATTATTACATCAGAATTGGAATTTTAAAAAGTCGTTAGCATCCAAAATTACTAATGGTCAGATTGATAATATGTGTCAAACAGCTTTGAAAGCAGGTGCAATCGGTTGTAAAATATCAGGGGCTGGTGGTGGCGGATTTATGATGTTTTATGTGCCCAGGAACAAACAGGATAATGTAAGAGAAGCTCTTAAAGATTATCGTGAATTGCCTTTTATGTTAGATAAATATGGAAGCAGGATCATCTTTGATCATAGGTGATAAAAGAAAAAAATATCTTGTAGTCATCCCTCTCTTGTGATAAAGAGAGGGACCGAGGGTGAGTTAGAAAATATTTGAAAATTAATAAAAGTGAGTTTATATGAAAAATCTCCTGAAAAATTACATTAACGATTTAAAAACTGCATTAGATAACTTGGATCACCAAAAGATTAAAGAAATATCTAATAAGTTAATTGAAGCTAAAGTTAATCACAATTCAGTATTTCTAATTGGCAACGGTGGTTCCTCTGCAACCCCTTCACACTCAGCAGGAGATTGGACAAAAGAGTTAAAAATAAAGACGATTTGTTTAACCGATAATGCTTCAGCAGTTACTGCATTTGGGAATGATACAGCTTATGATAATATTTTCAAGGGTCAACTTGAAACTTTTCTCGAACCAGGTGATATTGTAATCGGTTATAGTGGAAGTGGAAATTCAGAAAATGTCTTAAAAGCTATTCAATATTCAATAGAGAAGGGAAACTTTACTATCGGAATTACCGGGAATTATAAAAGTCGCAAGGGAGGAAAGTTAGCTAAACTTGCAGATATTTCACTAATTGTTAATACAACATCGATGGAAAGAATCGAAGATGTTCACTTGATTATCAACCATATGATTAAGGATTATATCAAAGAGTATCTTTCAGAACGTAATGAATGATTCTTTTTTCAGCAATAAAGTAATAATAATAACTGGAGCAAGTGAAGGCATTGGTTTTTCAGTTGCAAAACATTTATCTTCTTTAAATGCTCAATTAATTTTGCTTTCCAGAAACGAAAGTAAGCTAAAGGTATCCGTTTCTAAACTGGACAATAGAAGACATAAATATTTTTCTGTCGATGTTGGAGAAGCTCAGGAAGTTAAAAATTTATTTATTAAGCTTCAAAAAAAAAATACTGCAATTTATGGATTGATAAATTGTGCAGGAATTTTTGGTGGAATTGGACGACTGGATACAGTTCCACCAGAAGTTTTTTTTAAGGCTATAAAAACAAACTTATTAGGCACATATAATATGTGTAATTTCGGATTATCTCTTCTTAAAAAATCTACACACAGTAAGATTATCAATTTTTCCGGAGGTGGAGCAGCAAGTTTATTTCCAAATTACACCGGATATGCATGCAGTAAAATTGCAGTTGTTAAACTAACCGAAAATATTGCAGAAGAATATAAGAATGAAAATATTGATGTTAATGTTATTGCGCCAGGTTTTATTAAAACAAATCTTGCAAATCAGACCCTGAAAGCTGGAAAAAGCGGAGCAGGCAATTTTTACCAGAAGACATTGGATATGCTTAATTGTGAAGGGATTCCGGTAGAACATACTTTAAATTTAGTAGAGTTTCTTTTATCTGAAAGATCCAATGGAATTACAGGTAAGTTTATCAGTGCACCTTGGGATGATTGGGATGATCTAACTTTTCAACAAAAACTGAGAACCGATAAAGATTTTTGTACTCTGCGAAGAATTGACGATAAATACTTTCAATCAAAAAACTGATTGTTGTGAAAGCAATTTTATTAGCAGCCGGATTAGGAACTAGATTAAGTCCAATAACGAATAAAATTCCAAAATGTTTAGTACCTATTAATAATAAACCTCTCTTACAGTATTGGATTGACTTATTTGAATTTCACGGAATATATAATGTTTTGATAAACCTTCATCATTTTCCTGGTAAAGTAAAAGAATATATTTCAGGATACAAAGGAAATATTGAAATAAAACATGTATTTGAAAAGGAACTTTCAGGTAGTTTAGGAATAGTATTGCAAAACCAATGGTTTTATGAAAATGAAAGTTGTTTTCTTGTCTGTTACGCAGATAATCTTACAAACATAGATTTAAGTGAAATCATAAAATATCACTCATCGCATGATCAGCCTATTACCATGGGATTATTTCATACGAACAAGCCTGAACAATGTGGTATCGCAGTTGTAAACAAAGAAATGTTGATTACAGATTTTATTGAAAAACCAAAAGAACCCACATCAAACTTAGCAAGTGCAGGTATTTTTGTAATTGAACCCCAATTACTTCATTCTTTTTCTTTTAAAGATGAAAATTCAATTCTTGATTTTGGATTTGATTTATTACCGCAATTGGTTTATCAAATGAAAGGTTTTGTGATTAACGACTATATTTTAGATATTGGCACATTAGATAATCTTAATGAAGCAAATAGTTTTGTTAGAGAACATACAAGTTTGTTTGAATATCCAACTTAAAGGGATTTATGCAGAAGCAATTAAAAAAAGTAATCTTCTTAGATCGTGATGGTATAATCAATAAGAAAGCACCTGAGCATCAATATATAACAAAATGGAATGAATTTGTATTTCTGCTGGATATTTTCGAAGTCTTAATTCACCTATCTAAATTGAATTTCAAAATAATAATAATTTCTAACCAACAGGGAATTGGTAAGGGAATTCTGACATATAAAGATTTAGATAATATTCATGAAAAAATGGTTTCAGTCTTAAACGAAAATGATATATTAATTGAGAAAATATACTTTTGTCCTCATTTGGTTTCAGACAATTGTAATTGTAGAAAGCCAAAAACAGGTTTGATCGAAAAGGCAATTCAAGAATTAAATTATGAAATTGATTTCAATAATTCTTTCATGATAGGCGATTCGGAAAGTGATATTATTGCAGGGAAAAGGATTGGATTAAAAACAGTACTTGTTAATAAATTCTTAAATAAAAAAAAATCTGAAGCAAATTTTATTGTAGACTCTTTGATGGAGATTATACAAATTATTTAATGCACTTCATATTCTCAGTGATTTAGAATTAAAAACAAAACAGAGCAGAATCATCCTGCTTTTTTTAAATTTATTGGACTAATCTGAAAAAAAATGCAAAAAAAAAATCAAAAAAAAGTTATCTTTGTTATTAAAATTTTAGTTACAATAGTAATAATATTCTTGATATCCAAAAAAGTCGATTTTCTGCAACTTATTAAAGATTTTCAGCACATTAGTTTTATCACTATTTTGATAATATTTTTTACAACCCTGATAAAACTGTTTATTCAATTTAACAACTGGGGAAAGTATCTTCATATAAACCCGGACTACCATCCTCAAAAGAATGAAGTGTTAAAATCATATTTTATCGGGATGGCACTTCATTTCGTTTTGCCTGCTGGTCTTGGTTTTTTCGGAAAAGTATATTTTGTAAATAATAGAAAAAGTGCAACTGCAGCTTCAGTAGGAGTTGAAAGGATTTTTGTAACCTGGAAAAATCTTTTTTTTGCATCTTTTGCAGCAATATTTTATTTTTCAACGTTTAGTTTATTTTTCAAAATTGCTCTTTTGATTCTTATTTTTCTTTCGCCATTTTTGCTTTATTTTTTTTCTTTTATAATTAATAAAGAGAATCTTAAGAAATTCTTTAATAATTATTTGAAAATAGTTCCGAGAATTATTATTATGCAAATTATTTTTACATTTATCTCTTTTTTTCAGTATTATATTATTTTAAAAGATTTTGTGAAAATAAGTTTTTTTGAAGTTATGATTTCAGTTCCATTAGTTCATATTTCCCATATTTTACCTGTTTCATTCAGTGGATTTGGTATGCGAGAAATTTTTGCAATCGAAGTTTTTTCACGATTCAATATAAACCCTGAAACTGCAGTAACAACTACTCTCATAATATTTTTTATGAATTCAGTGTTACCTGCGTTTGTTGGAGCATATCTGCTTATAAGAACAAATAAATAAAAACTAAACAGTAGCCTGACACTTTTAACCTGTGAAATCTGGCAGCTGCTGGATATTTAACAGGTCCGTGGCTTGAAATCTAAGTTTTGCTTTATTTGCAGGGTTAAAGTATAAGGTAAAAAGTATAAAGTAAAAAGGAAGGAGTAGTGAAACAAGATTTGAGTAAACGGTTTCTGGAATTTGCAGTAGCAGTCATCAAATTCTTAAAGACAATTCCCCAATCTGTAGAA
The DNA here is from genome assembly GCA_013203665.1 of Armatimonadota bacterium. Classification (GTDB taxonomy): domain Bacteria; phylum Cloacimonadota; class Cloacimonadia; order Cloacimonadales; family TCS61; genus JABMPU01. The sequence goes on along the minus strand of JABMPU010000108.1, from coordinate 61,591 downwards.
AATAATGTAATCAGATATCAGCTAACTAAATGTAGTTCTTCAATGGGAGCTAACTACGAAGAATCACAGGCAGCTTCATCTAAAGCTGACTTTTATAATAAGATTAAAATATCATTGAAAGAAGCACGAGAGACAGCTTACTGGCTGAAAATATTAAAAGCATTAAGGCTTGGCGACCAAATTGAATTAGATAAATTAATAACAGAATCTGATGAACTTAAAAAAATTCTTGGCTCAATTTCAGCTTCGCAAAAAATAAAATCATTATAAAACCTTATCCCTTATCCTTTATCCCTTATCCTTGAATTGCATTTGGGAACACAATTGCCTAAAAAATTACATTTTGAACCATATAATAGCAAACCATAGCATCATAACAAAGTATAACTTTTTATACAATATCATTCCCAAGAAAAACTTGGGAACGAGATTTCTCCCTCTCCTCGCAGGAGAGGGCAGGGGTGAGGAGGAAGAATCCAACAGCAGAACTCCGTTAAATAGTATTTGACAAACTCACGATAGTTTGAAAAATGCCATTTGACAAAGAGGCGGTTATGGAAGAAGTATTAAAAAGAATAATTCTGGAAAATCAGGAAAGAATAGAACATAAGAAACTTATCCCAAGATACCTGGAATTACCGGAGATAGAACAGATATCCATTATTACAGGTTTAAGAAGATCAGGAAAAACATCACTTCTATTCATTGAAACAGACAAATACCCGAAGGAAGATGTTCTGTTCCTGGATTTCGAGGATGAAAGACTTGTTATGTTGAATTCTCTTTCATCTTACGATTGCATCATAGACAGCTATAAACGTCTATTTGAAAAAAGAAAACCGGTTTTGTTTTTTGATGAGATACAAGGTCTGAAAAACTGGTATCTGTATGTAAAAAGATTATATTCACAAGGGTTTAAGATATATATTACCGGAAGTAATTCTGATTTGATCACTCGTGATATTTCTACCTATATCAGTGGTCGGGGAGTCGAGTTTGAGATACTTCCATTCAGTTTTTTTGAGTATCTTCAGTTGAAAAGGTTAAGTTTTCAGAATAATGATTTTTTCACTAAAGTTCCACAAATACTCAATTTATTTGATGATTATTTACTTTATGGCGGTTTACCGGAAGTTATCCGAAGCGATGATAAAATGTTGTCGATCCGCAGTATATTTGATCTTCTGTTCTACAAGGATCTTATCGCAAGATTTAAGTGTTCTGAATATGGTGTAAAACTTGTTATCTCCAAGTTAGTTGAAAATGTAGGAAAGACTTTTTCCTTGAATAAACTTCACAACAAACTGAAACCTTTGTATAATATAAGTAAACCTACAACAATTCAGTATGTAAATATTCTTGAAAAACCCTATCTGGTTCAAGCTATTTTTCAATACAGGAAATCTTTTGTGCAACGGGAAAGAGAACGAAAAGTATATTTCATGGATAATTCATTCATAACCCTGAATTCCGTAGAACCAGATTTGGGGAAGTTGCTTGAAAACCTGGTTTTTATTGAGCTTAGACGGGAGCATAAAGAGTTATATTATCATAAGACTACAAAAGGTTTTGAAACAGATTTCGTTGTTCCAAAAGAAAAAAAAGTATTTCAGATTTCATATTCGCTAAAGGATGTTGAAACAAGGGAAAGGGAAGTAAGAGCTCTTATCAGCACAATGAAGGAACTTGATTTCAGTCATGGAACAATCTTAACATATAACGAAGAAGAAATGCTGATAGAATCGGGATTTGATATTAATGTAATACCGGTTTGGAAATGGTTATTAAAAAAAACTGTGGCTTGACATTTTTAACCTGCGAATTCCGGCAGCTGCCGGATGCCGCTTCATCTCGTTCCTAAACTTTTAACCTGTTGTATAACAGGTCTGCTTGGGAATGTAATTTTCAAAAAAGTTTTACTTTGACTTTTTCCTGCCTCCCGAAAGCTTTCGGGACAGTTCGGTAGGCACGAATATACACTAAATACAATTTCTATAACGATTGTGTTCCCAAATGCAATTTAGGAACAAGGATTGAACGAGATTTCTCCCTCTCCTCGCAGGAGATTTTAATCCGGCTACTGACGGAGGGCTGGTTTACCCCGTGAAATTCAGCGGGCTGAATATTTCAACGGGGGGTGAGGTTTCAAAGGATTCTAAGATGAAAAAAAGTTATTTAATAATTATTTTATTTTTATTCTTTATCAGCTTTTTGCATTCAGATTTTATCATTCCTCAAGATGATCCTGTTTACTCTTTTTTGGAGTCGATGAATAACTTGGGATATACAGAAAAAACATTTTTTATTTATCCTCAATATTACAATGAGATTATAGAAATCTTAGAGAATTTGCGAGTTCAAAATCTTCCCAAACAGTACCAAAAGTTAGCTGAGTATCATTATGAAAGACTTTCTATAAATTTCCCCGAAGGAGTTAATGCGGATGTTTATCCATTACGTAAAATTCCACGATCAGCAATAAATGTCTTTAAATCTCATTCTGTTAAGAAACGACTGGTAACTTATAAAAATGGAGAGTGCGAACTATTTTTTTCCGGGTTACTCGGTCTGAATTATGATACCAAAAGGGATTCCATCAGCAAATGGAGATCATTAAAATACTATGGCATGGAGTTTGGTGGAAACATCAAAGAAAACTTTGGGTTTTACTCCAGATTTAGAAAAGGACATTATAAGGGGAATAAGGAATTTATAAGAGAGGATTATCGTAAATCTGAGTTTCTCAATTGGGAGAATGTTGAAGTTGTCTCTATGTGTTCTGAAACTGATTATAAAAATAGATATTTGAATTTATCATTGGGATTTGGAACTTTTCAAATTGGGAAATCAATAACTACTTCCATAATCCTTAATCCGATTATAACATCCTATCCGTATTTCAAATATTATAAAAGGTTTGGAAATTTTCATTATCTTGCCTTTAATGCACAGCTTTTACCAGATAGCCTGAATAATGAAGCTGATTATGAAACAAAATCCTATGCTTTGCAAATAGTTTATTATTCAGTTAATAATTTTTCTCTGGGTGTTGGAGAGTGTGCGCTTTATGGTGATAAAAATATTGATCTCAGCTATATTACTCCACTTGTAATGTATAAATTAGTTGATTTTGTAAATCATTCTAGGGATAATGTTAATGGTTTTCTATTTGGAACTTATAATCCTTTTAAGGGTATGATGATATACTGTAATTTTTTTATAGATGATTTTAAGATTGGTAGAATGTCAACTAACAAGGTATTTTCCGGATTTGCTTATCAAAACGGAATTACTTATGCTTTTTCAAAAATTCCTCTCCAGATTGCTTTTGAGATGACCGCTGTTGGTCCGAGAACATATTGTCATAGAAGATACCTGCCATACACACATGACAGCCAATTACTAGGTTATCCCAATGGCTCAAATCAACTAAATATTGCTACCCAGATTCAGTATTTGCATTCTCAAATAGTTGCAACATTATATTATGATAATATGCAACAAGGAAGTATAAGCAATAATCCTTTTGTGCCACAGCCTAATACTGAATTTCTTGCAGGAAAAATTTCGCGAACTGAAAGGATTACAACAGAAATAAAATATTATCCATATCCTGAAATTTCAATACATCTGAAATATGAATTTCAAAAGAAAGAAGAAAATAATACAAGTTATCTCTATTCTGGTTTGGAGGTTAGATACTGATGAGAGAACGGGTGATAGAGAGAGTGCGTGAAGAAGAGAAGAGGGGATGGAGTGAGTGTATGAAGAAGAGAATATTTTATAGAGTGAATACGTGAAGATGGAGAAATGGGCAAATAAGAGATGAAGATAATTCATACACATAAAGATTTAGATGTTTATAAATTGGCTTTTGAGACTGCAATGGAAATATTTGAATTAACAAAATCTTATCCAAAAGAAGAATTGTATTCCTTAGTTGATCAAATTAGGAGAAGTTCAAGATCAGTTTCATCAAATATTGCAGAAGCATTTCGTAAAAGAAGATATGAAAAAGCGTTTGTTGCAAAACTTTCTGATTCTGAAGGAGAAGCAGCAGAGACACAAGTTTGGTTAGAGTTTTCATGTAAATGTGGTTATATTAATAAAAATCAAAGAGAAAAACTTGATAAAAAATATGATCATATTATCGGAAAGCTTGTGAATATGCTAAAACATCCGGAGAAATGGTCTCTTTAAAATCTCATAGTTTCTTTCTCTCGACTTCTCAGTTTCACGAATTCTCGTGTTCTCAAATTCTCGTGTTCTCAAATTCTCGATTTCTCAAATTCTCGATTTCTATTTCTTTTCTTTGTGTCTTAGTGCCTTTGTGGCGAGGAGGTTATTTGAAAAAAATAAAATTCGGACTTATCGGTTGTGGACGAATATCTTCAAAACACTTCGATTCGATAAAGCAAATTGGTGAAGATGAAATCGTTGCTTGTGCAGATATAATTGAATCCCGAGCTAAAGATTCTGCAGAAAAATACGAGGTGAAGAAATATTACACAGATTATTTGGAAATGTTAGATAAGGAAAAACTTGATGCTGTAATCATTGCAACTCCCAGCGGTTTACATCCTGAAATGGGTATAGAATCTGCAAAAAGAAAATTACATGTCGTTTCTGAAAAACCGATGGCGACTACTGTAAAAGATGCTGATAAGCTGATCGAAGCTTGCGAAAACAACAATGTGAAATTATTCGTTGTTAAACAAAACCGTTTGAATACAACTATGCAGTTATTGAAGAAAGCAATAGATAAAAACCGTTTTGGAAAAATCTTTCTGGTTCAATCAAATGTTTTCTGGCAGCGTCCTCAATCTTATTATGACCAGGCAGATTGGCGAGGTAAACAAAAATTAGATGGTGGAGCATTTATGAACCAGGCAAGCCATTATGTGGATGCTATTCAATGGCTTATCGGTCCTGTTGAATCAGTGATGGCAGAAACTGCGATATTAGGAAGAAAAATCGAAACAGAAGATACAGGATCAGTAATTCTTAAATTTGAAAATGGTGCAATTGGAACGATCAATACAACAATGCTTACTTATCCACATAATTTTGAAGGTTCAATTACAATCTTGGGTGAGAATGGAACTGTAAAAGTGGGTGGAGTTGCAGTAAATAAGATTGAAAAGTGGGATTTTAAAGAATACGATGATGATGATAGATTGATTGAACAATCAAATTATCAACCTCCCAATGTTTATGGATTTGGACATTTGCCATATTATAAAAATGTGGTTTCTACTCTTTTGGGAGAAACAAGCGCCAATACCGATGGACAAGAAGGACGAAAATCGTTAGAGATAATTGAAGCAATTTATAAATCAGCAAGAACAGGAAAAAAAGTTATATTATAGAAATACATATTAAATTATAGGAGAAATCAATGAAAAGTTTATTCACTTCGGAATCTGTTACAGAAGGCCATCCGGATAAAATTTGTGATCAGATTAGTGATGCAATTCTCGATGAATGTTTAAGGCAAGATCCGGAATCTAGAGTTGCTGTTGAAACAGCCACAAAAAATGGAGCTGTGTGGGTTTTTGGAGAAGTTACAACTCATGGGTTTGTTGATGTTGATAAAATTGTTAGAAAGACACTTTATGAAATCGGTTATGATCACAGCAAGCTGGGAATCGATGCTGGAAATTGCGGTGTTTTTTCCAGCATTGTTCCACAATCACCTGATATAAGTCAGGGAGTTTCTTCTGGAAAAGGATTGCATAAAGAGCAAGGTGCCGGGGATCAGGGTATGATGTTTGGCTATGCAGTTAATGAAACTCCACAGTTAATGCCCCTGCCGATTATGTTAGCTCACGGGCTTACAAAGAAACTTGCTGAAATCAGAAAGAATGGAACATTATCTTATTTAGGTCCGGATGGTAAATCTCAGGTTACTGTAGAATACGAGGACATTGTTCCGCAAAGAGTTCATACTATTGTTGTATCCAATCAGCACAGTCCCGACGTAACTCATGATAAGATAAAAGCCGATATCATCAAATACGCAATAAAACCGGCCTGCGGAGAGTATATCGACAACGACACAACAATTCATGTTAATCCTACGGGAGCTTTCATTATTGGAGGTCCTCAAGCAGATGCCGGTCTTACGGGAAGGAAAATAATTGTAGATACTTATGGCGGAATGGGCAGACACGGCGGCGGAGCATTTTCGGGCAAAGATCCATCCAAGGTGGATAGAAGCGCAGCTTATTGTGCAAGGTATATTGCCAAAAATATTGTAGCTGCAGAACTGGCAAAGGAATGTGAGGTTCAGCTTGCTTACGCCATTGGTGTGGCTGAGCCGGTCTCAGTTTTTGTGAATACATTCGGCACAGGAAAAATCCCGGATGATAAACTGATGGAAATTGTTCGCGAAGTTTTTCCCCTGACTCCAAATGGAATAATTAATCATCTTAAATTGAGACGTCCAATCTATAAACTTACTGCAGCCTATGGTCATTTTGGTCGTGAATTAGAAGAATTCACCTGGGAAAAAACGGATAAAGTTGATATTCTGAAGAAAAAGGCTGAAAAGATAAAATGAGTTTATTAATCGTAGGTTCGATAGCCCTGGACACAGTATTTACTCCTTTTGGTAAAAGAGAGGACATTCTTGGCGGTTCTACTGTTTATACCTCGATGGCAAGTAAGAACTTTTGTCAGACCAATATTGTGGGAGTTGTCGGCGAAGATTTTCCCAAAGAACATATTGAATTGCTTAAATCTAATGATATTGATACGGAAGGAATGGAAATTGTTCCGGGAAAAACGTTTCGCTGGAAAGGAGTTTATAACGACTTGAATCGAGCTGAAACCCTTGATACTCAGCTTAATGTCTTTGCCGAATTCAATCCCAGGATTCCTGAAAATTATAAAAAATGTAATTATGTATTTTTAGGGAATATTGATCCGGTTCTGCAATTGAGAGTTTTGGTTCAGATGCAAGATCCTAAGGTTACTGCTTGCGACACCATGAATTTCTGGATTTCTGGTAATAAAGATGCACTTCTAAAAGTTATAAAAAAAGTTGATATTCTTTTTATTAATGAAGAAGAGATAAAGATGCTTATTAATGAAAGCAATATTTATCAAGCAGCTGAAATTGCTCTTTCATTCGGACCAAAGATAGTTGTCATCAAATGTGGTGAACATGGTTCAGTGTGTATTGGAGATAATTTCATTTTCTTTGCACCTGTTTATCCAGTGAAAAAAGCTGTTGATCCGACCGGGGCAGGCGATAGTTTTGCTGGTGGTTTTATGGGATATCTTACACGGAAAGATAATTTTGATAAAGATACGATTCGTAATGCCATGATTTACGGTACGATCATGGCGTCGTTTTGCGTGGAATCATTTAGTCTGGAAAGAGTTAAGGACTTGACTTTCGAGATGATCGAGATCCGAAAAGAAAAAATTCGGGAAAGTGTAATATTTTAAAATTATGAATTATAAAAAAACTTAGCTTTGCAGGTTCATTCTTGCAGATTGAACCGTAATGTTTCGGACGCATCAGAATGATACATCCTGCATTCGTAAAAATCCGCGAGCTATAAAAGGAGAGAAGATGGATTATAAAATTGCTGATATGAATCTTGCTGACTTTGGCAGGAAAGAGATTGAATTAGCAGAAGTTGAAATGCCGGGTTTAATGGCAATTCGTGAAAAATATAGAGAACAGAAACCTCTGGCTGGAGCTCGTATTACAGGTAGTCTTCACATGACTATTCAAACCGCTGTTTTGATTGAAACTTTAAAGGAATTGGGAGCTGATATCCGCTGGGCAAGCTGTAATATTTTTTCCACACAGGATCATGCTGCAGCAGAGATTGCCAGAACAGGCACTCCTGTTTTTGCATGGAAAGGTGAATCTCTGGAAGAATACTGGTGGTGTACGAAAAAGGCTTTAGCACATGAAAATAATAAAGGTCCGCATCTTATTGTGGATGATGGAGGAGATGCCACTCTTTTTGTTTATGAGGGGTATTATCTGGAAGAAAAGTATAAGAAAACAGGGAAACTTCCACAAGCTGATACATCAAATAAAGAATTGAATATTATACATAATCTTATTATTCAGGACTTGGAGAAAAACCCTGATAAATGGCATAAAATCGTAGCTGAAATGAAGGGCATTTCAGAAGAAACTACTACAGGTGTTCATAGGCTTTATCAGCAATTGGAAGATGGTACTCTGCTTTTTCCAGCGATCAATGTGAATGATTCTGTTACGAAATCTAAATTTGATAATATTTATGGTTGTCGTGAATCGCTTGCTGATGGCATCAAAAGAGGAACCGACGTAATGATAGCGGGTAAAACGATTGTGATTTGCGGTTATGGTGATGTTGGCAAGGGTTGTGCTCAGTCTATGCGTGGTTTTGGGGCAAAAATAATCATAACTGAGATTGATCCGATTTGTGCACTTCAGGCAGCTATGGAAGGTTTCAGGGTTAAGGTTCTTGAAGATACTTTTGATGAAGGTGATGTTTTTGTAACTGCTACCGGCAATCTTGAAGTGATTCGCGTGGAACATATGCAGAAGATGAAGGATAAAGCTATTGTCTGCAATATCGGACATTTTGATAATGAAATACAGGTTGATCAATTATTAGAAACTCCGGGAGTAATGAAAATCAATATCAAACCTCAAGTTGATGAAATCCGTTTCCCTGATGGTCATTCTATTATTCTTTTATCTGAGGGACGTCTGGTGAATCTTGGAAATGCCACCGGACATCCATCATTTGTTATGAGCAATTCTTTTTCTAATCAGGTGTTAGCTCAGATAGAACTCTGGAAAAAAGAGCATGAGAAAAAGGTTTATAGACTTTCTAAAGAATTGGATGAAGAAGTTGCCAGACTTCATCTGGAAAAACTTGGCGTAAATTTAACTGTAATGACCAAAGAACAATCTGAATATATTAATATTCCCATTGAAGGTCCTTATAAACCAGAGCATTACAGGTATTAAGAAGGAGAATATTAAGCCTGAAGTAAATTTCGAGAAGTAAGTTTTTAAGATAATTTTTAACAATTACGAAAAGGAAGCAGAGATGCTTCCTTTTTCTGTTTATAGCCTCAAATCTGGTTTGTATGAGGAATAAACAATGCTGCCATGAATTCATCCATATAGGATGGTTCGTTACTTAAGTCGATGTAAGTTACTTTAGGAAATAGATCATTAGTTTCATCTCTGCTTTCTCTTGAAAGTAAAAATTTAATTGCGCCGGTTAATGAAGAATTCCCGATAAATACAATTTTTTCCTTTCGCATTCGAGGGAACAATCCGATTTCCAAGGCATTATTAATGTTCAAGGAATTACCAATCCCACCTGCAATAAACATATTATCAATCTCAGAAATATCAAGAGATAATTTTTTCAAAAGCAGGCTTATTCCGGAATAAATAGCTGCTTTTGCTCGCAGGATATTATCAATATCGGTTTCATCAACATAGATAAATTCATTGTTGAAAGTCTCTTCTTTTTTGAATAGTATAAAAGCTTTTCTGTGATCGATTTTGTCTTTAACTTTTTCAGTAAATTTTCCTCGATTATCAATATGTTTTTGTTCTTTCAGATGTTTGATCAGGCTGATAATTCCTGTGCCACTGATGCCGCAAGGTTTTGAATTACCAGCAATGCTATAGACAAATTTATTATTTTCATAAGATACTTCTGTGATTGCACCTTGTTTGAATCTCACTCCACAATTAAGACCCATTCCCTCAAAAGCAGGTCCGGCAGAACAGGCGCAGCCAATCAGCCAATCTTTATTGCCAATGACTATCTCACCATTTGTACCAATATCAAGCAGGATATTTATCTCATCTTTTTTGTGTAAATCACAGGAAATAATTCCGGAAACCAAGTCTCCGCCCAGATAATTTGCCACACAAGGCATTACAAAAAGTTTACCTTTTTTTATTATATCGATGAATGAATTTGAATTCAATATTGGAAATTTTTGCATTACCGGACTATAAGGCGTTTCTCGAATAAATTTTGAGGGTAATCCCAGAAATAGATGGATCATGGTTGTATTTCCTGAAAGGACAACAGATTTTATTTCATTAGCTGAAAGATTATTTTTCATACATAAAGAGCTGATACTTTGATTCAGTTCTTCCAGGACTTTTTTCTGTAAGATTTCAGCTCCATCATTTTTCTGAGCAAAAACAATGCGATGAATAATATCTGCTCCATAGATAATCTGCGGATTATAAAAAGTTATGGAATCAATAAAAATTCCTGAATCTAAATCGAGCAGAGCAATAGAAATTGTGGTCGTTCCCAGGTCAATCGCAATTCCCAGATTTTTAAGGTTTGTGCCTTCAATAATATCAACGATTTCATATTTATTATTCTCTTCAAAAAGATAGATTGTGAAGGTGTTTTTTTTGTGAGTTGCTTTTGATATTTTCGACAGCAATTCAACATCTGATGGAATAAAAATCTCAAAACCTGCTTTTTTCAGAAGGCTTTTAAAATACTCAAGATCAGATTGATAAGAGATTCTTTCCTCTGGATTAATGAAGATCTCAATTTTTTGAATAATTGGATTAATCTTGATATCTTTGAATTTTTCTATAAAATGGTTTTTATCTTCTTCAACTACAAGATTACTGTATTCAGGCAAAATAACAATCAAATCTTTGTTCACAAAAGTCTGGCAGGCTAAACAGGATTTGCCATCAATGAAAACCGTGCATTTTTTGCAAACACTGTTTCCTCCACAGGGAGCATCGATGAACAAGCCGCTTTCCTGAATGGCATATAATAAATTGGTGTTTTCTTTAACCTGAATTTCTTTGGTAAAATCACCTGAAATTAATTTTAAATTTTTCATTTCCAGATTTCTTTTAAATATTTTGGAATATCCGCTGCTTCCTGCGGTCCGACCAATATTTCCCATTCCGGAAGTTTATCCTCAAGCTCTCCTCTGATAATAGCCACATAACCGGGAATGATAACTTTTTTATGATTTATCTTTTCCTCAATTCCGGAATTCAAGATGGCTTTGCCCACGATTTCTCCGGAAAATTTATTGGCAGACCAGGCTGTTAAAACCGACATTCCTTCAGCATCCACTATACACAACCAGGCTGGAGAAATAGAGTTTTCGATTTCACCGGACACGATAAAATAGGTTAAAGAAAAATTTGTTGTAACTATCAGGGGAGAACTTTCATCCGGCTCCCCAACCTGGTAAATTCCAGGGTCGATTTGCAGAGGTTTCTGCGGGTCAGTGAAAATATTCTGTCTTAAGGTTAGAAGCGGAAATAGTGAAGCACCGGAAAACTTTTTCAGGAGGACAATTGATGAATATTTGCAGATTCCCAGGATTGCTGAATGCAACTCGTCTTCTTCGGTACATTCTGTTAAAATGGGATATCCGGCAAGTTTGAATCCTTTTTCTATTGCCGATCTTCTCAGCAAAACATTGTTTTCCAATAATTCATTTAGATTATTAAAGTCTATTGATAAAATTATATTTTTGAAATTTTGAGCTTCACATTTTTCAACTTTCTCCAGTAATTCTTCAATATTCTTTGCAGATAAAACAATTGGAGTTTGAGTGTCAGAAATTATATTGAGTGTCTCGCTCAGATCTTCAACTTTATTTAGGATTAATCTTTTATTATCAACAAGCTGCATTGCTTCTTTAATGATTTCAGCATTGCAATCGCTTAAGATAATTATCTTTTCAGTTTTGGATTGAATTGTTTCCAGCTTTAGCAGATAATTATTTTTGTCATCAGACACATTTTTTAATGAAATACATTCCGGTTCAAGCCTTTCTCCGACTCGTTCATATTTATAACTTTCAATTCTTTTCAATTCGTTTTCAAATTCTTCAGCACTTAGATTATCAGTCATTTCCAAAGCTATGAGAGTTTGATTAACGAAAGTTTTTTCATGCCTGAACATCACGGTTTCCGCACCAATGGAAATCTCCTTTTCTCCATTTTTGAAAATTATTTTTTTAATAGGTGGTGTTTGAGCTGCTCCCAGAATTTCCATTGCTTCATCTGAAATATATGGACAAGCTTGAGGTTCGGCAATTTTGCCGGCAAGTTTCATAGCAAAAGCCAGGCAGGTGGGAACATCACACTCCCCACAATTCTTATTTGGTAGAAGTTTAAAAATTTGTAATCCTGTAAGTGCCATAATTATATCCCCTGCTGTAAGCAATCGCTTTTTTGATAGATAGAATCAATAAAATTCTTTATTTTAATAACAGACTCAGGATGACGAACCACAACGATATTTGCTCCTGAAAGTATCAAGCCAATCGCAGTTGTTGTTTCCCAATTAATTCCTCTTTCCGGTTTGCTGCCGTATTTCTCATCTTCAATTTTAATTTCCTTGATTTTCCAGGTTTCCTGTCCCACACAGCAAACCATGGGAGGAATCATAAAAGGATCATCCATAAAAGTCTGTAATCGGATTCGTTCCATTACAGAATAAGTATATTCAAAGCCGTAACCTAAACCGCCGGTCATGGGATCCATGATAATTCTTTCAAGCGGGAAATTCATTTGGGTAATCAGAATATTTAATTGTTTCTGAATGTTTACATCGATCGGTGCTTCAGCGATTATGAAATGATTGCCAGCCAGAGCAGAAGCAGTGATTGTTCTGTAATTGTCTTCTTTTGCTGAGCCAATAATAATCTGTCTTTCTGCCAGTTCGCAGCATTTTGCGAAAATTTTATTCTGCTTTTCAAAATTACCATCAGGTCTAACTATTACAGGAGTATCTACTGCTTTTAAGATGGCATTCATATTTTCTGCAGCCTGATTGGCAGATATATTTTCCCTGTCCTGATGTGTACCGATCATATCAAAAAAGATGATGTCAGCCCCGAATTCTTTTTCTGCTTTTTTTGCCCTTTCAACTGGCGATTTTAAAGTATCAGTATTCCAGATTTCTTTAAGATTTTCAGGCCAGTTTTCGGGAAATACATCATTTATTTCAATTGCCACAGCAGGTTTGTTCGAGCATTTTCCATCAAAAGAGTAATTTGGAAAAACCTGCTCTCCGCCAATAATTACTTTGTCTGATAACTTAATTTCCTGAACTTGTCCTTTCCATTCTGCCAACGGTTTTTCAAATTCCATATTCTATTTCCTAAAAAATTTTCGTTTATATTAGTTCACCCATTTTAAGTGCTGGATGATCTTTTTCAGCTAGAAATTCAATCAATCCTGCTAAATCTGAACAGATAGTTTCATCTGCAATCTTGTCCACTAAACCGGGAACAACTAATTCATCAGCACGCTTATCAAGTTTTTCTCTGAATCTTTCTTTAACATAAGAAGGCATCCAAACTAAACGTTTTAATCCCCCTTCTGCAGAAACGAATTTTTTACTGACAATATAATTCAAGCCAATTCCAAGAAATCCGGGAGTTTGCTGTCCACCTCCCACAACTCCGGCCAGAGTGGAAAAAGTCATGCCGCAGGGTGTCATTTCCAGAAAAGTACGATCCACAATCATAAAACCGCCAGTTCCCGGCAGGATGGCAATAATGCATTCAAAACAGCCACAGGAGGTCATCGGGTATTTTATCAAAGAATAAGCACTAAACCTTTCCAGAGTATTATTTGAGGCTTTATAAACAAATTCATTCACTCCTTCCCATTCCCCGATCTCTGCATTGACAACCTCACCTTTTTCCACCGGTTGGTTTGGACCTGTGGGACTAATCTGAAAAGCAGCTTTTCCATCTAACCAGTTGTATGCTCCGCAAAGTCCGAGACGCTCTGGAGTAATAATGCAGACATGGTTGGGTGCAAAAGACTGGCAGAGCGTGCAGGAATAAAAAACATCAACACTTTCATCAGTCATTGCTCCCATTCTCTGATCTCGCTCATGATAGAGTTTTTCTGCGGTTGGCATGAATTTATTAATCATTTCCAGTTCAGTATAAATATGGATCTCAACTTTATCTATTATCGAATGAAATTCATCGAGAAATTTTGTTTGCAGGATTGTGCCCAGATGTTTGATTTTAAATCCCGCTTTTTTGGCTTCTTTGCTGATTCTGAGCCAGACAAAACTGCGATGCCCGATATGCATTATTCCAGTTGCCTGGTTTAAAAAATTATGAAACCGTATTTCAAGTATCGGCTCAAAATCTTTTTGCATTTTTCGTCCAGCTACATAAACTACTATTCCCAGAGGTAAAGCAGAACTTTCTTCAACCTCATTAATTTTTTTACCAATAACCTCTATTTTTCCGTTTTCAACCTCATCCAGATTTTTCATTTCTACAAATTCAAAAGCCTTAGAATATTTTCCACCAAATTCTAAAGCAACATCCTCTTTTCTAACCCTTTCCCCTTCAAATGCAGAGCTGTATCTTACCGGAATGGGAACTTCAGTTACTTTTACTTTGATGTTTCTAACTTCGAGACATTTTTCTACTAATTTATTCGAGTTCAGTTCAAAGGTCAGCAGCTTCTGTTCAAATCCATGATCATCCTTAACTGATATTTCCGGAACTTCAAAATTACAAATTATCGGGAATCCCATAGCGATTGCTCCCACAGCAGTCGCTACTTTTTTGGCATCAACTCCGCCTAATACTAAAGCAAAAGCCGGAATTCGGTCTGAGCAGTATTTCAGGCATTTTTCCTTCTGCCCACCTTCTAATCCTCCGTAAGTTAAGGCTGCTCTAATTGCCCAGTTCAAACCCAGGACTACAGATTCGGTTTTATTTCCAAGATGAACAATATAAGTATCAAGCGTCATTTCCACATTTTGATTGGATAGTTGCTCAAACATTGTTTTGCCTTCATAGTCAGCAGCAAGAACTGATAAGATATTTTTCTCCTGAAGAGTGCGTATGATTTCAACCGCTGTTTCTTCATCCCTGGCAGCACCGATTATGACGGCAATTCCGGAAATATCTCCGCTTACAAGTTGAACCCCAAGCGATCTAAGAACATTATCGGGAATAAAGTTTATTTGCTCTCCAGCTGAAGATTCCACTGCTAATTGCAGTTCCTGCAATATAATTGTATCGATCCCTAAATCCAGAGTTTCAGTTAGATCAATATCTGCAGAAATGATGTTTGAATTCTTTTTCTCTATTTCATCTATTAGATTTTGAGCATCAGAAATGGAATGGATTTTTTTACCGGTAAAAGCAAAATACAAAGGTAAATTATAAGCAGTTTCGGGAAATGTAATTTTCTTATCTGCAGGAATTTTGTTTTCAGTCTTTTGGACAACAGCCTTGGTGTTGTTTAATTGCTCTTGATAACCCTGAATTGCCAGTTCAATTATTTGTTTGGACATATTAATTTCCTTTATGTTTTAAACAGATTTATTTCATCGATAATATTTTTTAAGTCAAGAAAAGCTTTGGAATTGCCTGGTAATTCCAGCAGTGAATCCTGGTTGAGTTCATATTTTAGAACATTTTCGTCATTATGAATTACTCCAAGATATTTCAATTTTTCATTTTCTGTCTGTTGAATCATATTTTCAAACTTATCTATAGATTTATCTTCAATCATATTATTTATTAAAAGATAATTTCCTTCGGTATTGATTTCAAGTTCCTTCATTAATTCAACTTGTCTTGCTCCAGTTATGATTCCCTTGCGAGATAAATCTGAAACGATAAAGGCAGTACTGATTTCGCCCAGAGTTTTCCTGCTGAGATGCTCCAAGCCGGCTTCACAATCTACAATAATAAGTTTGTAATTTCTTTTAAGCTTTTCAATCATTGTTTTAATAATGTTGTTTATGTAACAGTAACAACCTGGACCGTCAGTTCTGCCCATCACAACCAAATCAAATCCTCTGGATTCAATAATGGCATTGTTCAAAGCATATTCACAATAATCATATTTGGAAAAAGATGCGCTTATTTCGTTGTTTTTATTGAGCAATTCCTGCCGGATACTGCCAATAGTTTTATCTGCTTTTAAGTTTAAAAGTTCTGGCAGGCAACTATTGGGATCAGCATCTATTACCAGGATTGGTTTGATGTTTTTCTCAAGAACATATTTCAGGAAAAGAGCAGAGAGAGTTGATTTCCCGGTTCCACCCTTACCTATAAATCCGATCAGTTCCGGCATTAAAATAATCCTTTTTTGTACAATTCAGAAACATTCTTCAGCAGTTCAATAACTCTATCAGCAGCTTTTTCGGATAACGAACCTGTGCCGCAAGCTGGAGTAATGATTGTTTTATTGAGAATGTTGTTTTTATCTACACCTTTGGAAGCTAATTCATCTTGTTTTATTAACAGTTTTTCATATAAACTTTCAGGAGTTTCTGAAAAGATTCTGTCTTCTGAAGTTGGAATAATCCCCCAGGCAAGATATTTATTCTTTATCAGAAAAGCATTAATTTTTTCAGCATATAACATCAAGCTATCAGCATATTCATAGGCGTCGAAATTTATGATATCAACGTTTGTATCCATTAAGATAGACCAGTCTGTACTGCCGCAACAATGTACACCGGTAATGACATCGAGCTCATGCAATTTATCGATAATTTCATTCAGCATTGTTATGATTTGGTCTCGAGTTATATTCACATAAGCAGAACCAAATGAAACAAGGTAAGGCTCATCAATAAAAATTACAATTTGCTCAGCAATTTCCTTTAAGAATTTTGCCTGCCAGACAGCTTTGCAGACACAGGTTTTTACGATTGCATCTGCCATTTGTTCATTATAAAGGATCAATCTTTTGTTTTCATCTGTGAGGGTTAATCCTAAGCTGACAGGTCCAAGAGTTTGTCCTTTAACAATTGGCAATTTACTTTTTGCCAGCACTTTTCTTTTGAAATCGTATAATCCTTTTGCATACTTTTCGGAAATCTTGAAATAGTCATAATTTTCGGTTAGATAATTTTCATAAACCTGCTGAATTGGCTGTAAAATATCTTGAGTAGTATCAAAACAGATTTTCTCATTTTCAGGATCGATTTTAGTACAGGGTAATCCCTCACAATATTGCACATACATATTTTCGTAAAAACTAGTTTTCGGCAATTGAGGCCAGGCAGGTAAATCCTTAAAATTCGCTAAAATCGAATTTACAGCTTTATCAACATTTTTGTATGACCAGCTTCCAACAGCTGTGATAGTTCCTGTTTTTATCATAGATCTACCTTACTTTCATTTTCAACTTGGAGATAAATTTATTTTTATTTTTTAGGCGTCAATATAATATTAATTTTATGGTTGCGAACCGATATTAATACACTTTTCCATTGACAATAATTAAGTTTTCAAAGCTTTTACACTTCTGAATTATCAAATTTTAAGAGGAGTTTATATGAAATTATCAGTTATTGGAACCGGTTATGTTGGACTTGTAAGTGGTACCTGTTTTGCCGAAATGGGAAATGATGTGATTTGCGTTGATAACGATAAACGCAAAATTGATAAGCTGTTAAAAGGTGAAATTCCTATCTGGGAACCGGGTCTGGAAGAGATGGTACAGCGAAATGTCGAGCAGGAACGGCTGAGTTTTACTACAGACATTAAAGATGCTGTAGAAAAAACAAACATTTGTTTTATTGCTGTAGGAACCCCACCGGGTGAAGACGGTTCTGCTGACCTTCAATATGTTCTGGCTGTGGCGCGTGATATTGGAACATATATGAATGGTTATAAGGTAATCATCAATAAATCCACTGTTCCGGTTGGTACTGCAGATTTAGTAAAAGAAGAAGTTCAAAAAATATTAAATGAACGAAATGTAAACTATAAATTCGATGTTGTCTCCAATCCTGAATTCCTGAAAGAAGGAGATGCCATAAATGATTGCTTGAAACCTGATAGGGTTGTTGTGGGCACAGATTCTCCCAAGTGTGCTGAAATTCTGAAAGAACTTTACGCTCCGTTTGCCAGAAGTCATGAGAAACTCATAATCATGTCGGTTCGTTCTGCAGAAATGACCAAATATGCTGCTAATGCAATGCTGGCAACTAAGATTTCTTTTATGAATGATGTTGCTAATCTTTGCGAATTGATGGGTGCGGATATTTCTGAAGTCCGTCATGGGATTGGTTCAGATTCGCGTATTGGATATAAATTTATCTATCCGGGAGTTGGGTATGGCGGCAGTTGTTTTCCCAAAGATGTGAAAGCACTCATCAAAATGGCAAAAAAAGTAAATTCTGAAACACGAGTTTTACAGGCAGTAGAAGATGTTAATGACTATCAAAAAACGGTTCTTATTAAGAAAGTTAAAAAACATTTTGGAGATGATCTTGCAGGTCTTACATTTGCTGTCTGGGGGCTTGCCTTCAAACCGAAAACAGATGATATGCGTGAAGCAACCTCAATTACAGTTATTAACGGTCTTATCGAAGCTGGAGCAAAGATTCAGGCTTATGATCCCGTGGCTATGGACGAAGCAAACCGTATGTTTGGGGACAATACTGAAATACAATATACTCACGGCAACTATGATGCTCTTAAGGGTGCTGATGCTCTTCTCTTGATTACTGAATGGAACCAGTTCCGCTATCCGGATTTTGCTAAAGTAAAGAATCTTCTTAATAATCCCATTATTTTTGATGGTCGTAATCAGTATAATCCAAAAGAAATGAAAGAGCTGGGATTTGTTTATTATGGAATCGGAAGACAAGGTTAGATGAAAATCTTAGTTACTGGCGCAGCAGGATTTATCGGTTCTCATCTTTGTGATGCCTTAGTTAAGGAACACGAGGTGTTCGGATTAGATAATTTCTGCGATTTTTATGATCCGAAGATAAAATGGAATAATATCAATGAAATATTGAAAAACGATAATTTCAGAATTTTTGAATCCGATATTTGCGACCTTTCCGGTTTAAATAAAATATTTTCAGAATGCAGGTTCGACCTGGTCATCCATTTGGCAGCTATGGCAGGTGTTCGGCCTTCCATTGAAAATCCTAAACTTTATACGGAAGTAAATATAAATGGAACAGTTAACCTGCTGGAAGAATGCCGGAAAAACAATATCAAAAATTTCATTTTTGCATCATCCTCATCTGTTTACGGGAATAACAAGAAAGTTCCATTCTCAGAAGATGATCCGGTTGATTTACCCATTTCACCATATGCATCCACAAAAAAAGCATGCGAACTGATTTGTCACACTTTTCATCATTTATATGATATTTCTCTTCTTTGTCTGAGGTTTTTTACTGTTTATGGTCCACGCCAGAGACCGGATCTTGCAATCCATAAGTTTACACGTTTAATGCTGGCTGGCAAACCGATTCCTGTTTTTGGGGATGGCGCTACGCAGCGTGATTATACATATATCGATGATATTATAGATGGAGTTCTCAAAGCAATTGATTATGTTCAAACCGGAAATCATTATGAAATATTTAACCTGGGAGAATCGCAAACAATAGCGCTGTCTTATATGATTAAAACTCTGGAACAGGTCTTAGATTTAAAAGCAAAGAAAGAGCAGTTTCCCCTTCAACCCGGAGATGTTAATATAACCTTTGCGGATATCTCTAAAAGTAAGAAAATTCTGGGCTACAATCCTCAAACCAAATTTGATGATGGAATCTCGAAATTTATCGAATGGATTAAAAGTAAAACATTATAAATCTACAGCATCTGATTTATAAAGTCGCTAAGAAAAAAGAGAAACAGAACTGTTTCTCTTTTATTTCTTCGAACTTATATCTTGGAATTCTATCCTCTTTTCAAAACCTTAATCACCAATTAAATAAACGTAAAAATTGTAATAATATTCCGACTCAGTATTAAGGTAGATATCTTGCAAACCGATTTCCTGGGCATTCAGTATCCGGACTGTTGAGAAAATATAATTTACATCAAACTTTTTCAGTTCTTCGATATTCAGTTCACATCTTATAGTTTTAAAATATTTTTTTATCATATATTGGTTATTTAATCCCATAGATAATTTATCGTCAAATAAATAAGCCTGCTGTCCCCACTTCAAAAAATATTGATAAAGTTTTTCATTTTGTTTTATTTCATCTTTTATGATTTTATAAAAATCTTTTTTAAATTTTAAGGGATAGACAGGTATGTATCCTCCAATTGTCTTAAAACCATTGAGGTTTGCGATACTTGGATGGAATCCGATGCAGCCAATTCGAATCTTATTTTTATCATAATCTCTCTCTGTTTTGAGAAGATGGTCATTTATTTCGGAAAATAGTTCTTTGGATACAACTTCTTTGAAAGTTGGTTTAGAGTTCCAGCTTCTCCAGCTCGATTGATAGAAATTAATTCCCATTTGTGAAATTATTAAAATTAGAATAAATATCTGAGCTATTTTTTTGTTCTTAATTCTTTTATAAAAGTTTAAAAGGCAAATAGCCCATAATAAATACCACAATCCAACATTAAGAAAATAAAACCTTGAATAGTTAAAACCAAATCTAAGTTTTGTATAAAAATCGTTTATTGGTTTGTAATTGTATAAACTAAAAGTTATGGCAGTGAAAATAATAAAAAGACAAATGATTCTAAAATATTTGCTTAGTTCATAATCCTTATTTTTTATAATTAAAAATAATAATACTGTAGGAAGAATAATATATTGGTGATTACTTTTTGCATGTAAATGAGAGGTGAAAAAGAAATTTATAAAGTTTTTTAAAACGATCTCAAATCCTTTTCCAGCTAGCTTAATTCCTACCCTGTTTGTAGGAATTCTGTATACAAAGTTGATCAAAAAGAAAGGATAATTAATAATAATATAGAGAATAGTTAAAATAACAGTGGAAATTATCAGATGTTTTACAACTCGCTTTTTCTTAATAAGATGAATAATAATGATGAACACGCAGAAAAGGATGAAAAATCCGGATAAGAAAAATCCGGAATAGAAAGGATAAAGAATAACAATAAAATATGAAATAAAGATCTTTTTTGAAAAAAATAGATTTGCAAAAGCATAGAGCAGTAAAGGAATTCCGGCTACAGATAATCCTCCTTGCGACCAGAATGGTAGATAAATGAATGAAATGGATAACAAAGCAGAGAAAATAATTGGTATTTTTTTTTTAAAAATATAATTTCTTAAAAGAAGAAAGAATCCCATAAAAGCTAAGATTCGATAAATAATCTCATTAATGATATAACCATTAAGAAATCCGAATTGCCAGAAAATTTTGGGTATGGTTAACAGAGATACTCGAAAAATCGGTTCAATACCCGGCATATAAAATTCTTCCATTGATTCATCAGGAAAAAAGTGACCCTGAAATTTCCCATCAAAAAGTCCTAAATAACTTATCTGATCGAGATTATCGAATTGCTCTATATAACAATTCTCTCCTTTAATGAAATAGGGTAGAAAATAGATTGTGAACAAAAAAACCGAAAGTAAAATCCAGGTTAACCTATGTTCAAGGAATTTCAGTTTCATTTTAACTCAATTTCTCATAAAATTCTAATATTTTAGAACAGATGAAATCAACTTCTCGAATAGTGAGAGAGTAAAACATTGGCAAACGAAGAATAGTTTCACAAATATAATCTGTTACTGGCAAATCAACCTTATTGTATCTGCCCTCCCACAAAGCAGCTTTATGCAATGGCTGGTAATGAAAAACAGCTTCTATTCCTTGCCGCTTCAAATAATCTATTAGATCTTTTCTTTGCCTTTCGTTCTTTGTATGAATATAGAAACAATGACCATTTGCTAAACATTCGTTGGGAATTACCGGTAATCTGTTATTTTCAATAATTTCAGAAAGGTACTTTAGATAACGTTTAAAAAGTAAATTTCTTTTTTCATTAACTTTAGATAGGTTTTTAAATTGAGCATAAAGAAATGCTGCCTGCAGTTCGGACATCGAGAAATTCGAGCTTTTTTCTACCCAGGTATATTTTTCGATTAGACCTTTTTCAAAATGGATGCGGTTTGTGCCATAGTCCCGAAGGAATTCCGCTCTTTCTATCATTTCCTTTTTATTTATAAGAAGAGCTCCCCCCTCTCCGCATTGAACATTTTTTGTTTTATGGAAACTTATGACTGCCAGGTCACCGAAACTTCCTGCAGGTTGATCTTTGAACCTGCTACCGATCGACATTGCCGCATCTTCGATCAAAAAGAGATCGTTCCTTTTACAGATAGCTGCAATCTTATCCATCCTGCAGACACCACCACCATAATGAACCGCCACAACAGCTTTGGTTTTATTTGTGATCAAAGGTTCGATTTTATTTTCATCGATATTTTTAGTATCTTTTTTTACATCACACCAGACTATCTCTGCACCGGCACGAACGAATGGATTAGCAGTACCTGGATGTGTGAAAGATGGCATGATCACTTCATCACCCGATTTAATATTATACAATAAGGCACACATTTCCAGGGCAGATGTACAGGAAGGGGTCATAATGGCTTTCTGACAGGAAGTTTCTGTTTCTATGAACTCAGCACATTTAGATGTAAATTCTCCTTTTCCTGAAAAACGATTTTTATCTATTGCTTGCTTCAGATATTCAGTTTCATTTCCCAAGACTAAAGGTTTATTAAAAGGGATTTTCATTTTGATTTCCTATTTCTTCCAGATAAATTGGGGGGAATCAGAACCTTCGCAGAATAGAAGGTCAAAGATCGTGACCTTGTGTGCAAACTTTCCCCAGGGCTGTCTGTAAACAGGATAATTTGAATAGTCTATATATTCGAGTTTAATGTTATTTCTTTTGAACATTTCGGGATCAATGTATGATTTTGCTGCTGGTCCTGTCAGGTAGGAATCTCCATTAAGTTGCTGAATAATCGAAATTATTTTTTCGTTTTTTCCTTCCATAAGTTTAAATTCTCCAGAATCGGAGAAAGTCGTTTTTATACTGAGTATTCCGGCAATTTCTTTAATCAAAAGTTGATTCAGGTTACTCAGGTTTTTCCAGTTTTTACTCATTAATATATTTTGGAATAATTCGAAATATCGTTGGAAATATCTGCATTTTCTATAGTTTTTTCCCAATGCTTTCAGGTGCTTTTTTCTCCAATCTACAGAATTATCTATTTTGACTTCATTTATTTTCATGGATTGTGTTCCATTGCTGGGAACTGTAAGCCATTTGAGACCTTCGGGGGTTTTTATCTGGTTGCGGTTTCTCCAATCTCTGCTAGTATATTGTGCAGTATCCAGGAATACAAAGTGATCAACCTTTTGAATAATATGAAAATATCCTTTCCAGGGAATATAATTTGATTGGAGGATTGCGACTTTCTTCATTTTTCCCGCTAAATACACGAAAAACATGAAAAATTTTTAGCAACGAACAAAACTAACAATAGCGAACTTTTTTTCATTTTACTTAAACACAAAGATCACTAAGAGTGTATAGATAATATTCATTCTTCCATATTCAATATTAAATTTTCAGTGTTTTCGTGTTAAATATTTTCTTGTTTGTTGTTATTTTACCCTCCTGATAAATTTTGCAGGATTTCCTGCCCAGATCTCATTTTCACCAATATTTTCCAGCAGGACAGAACCCATTCCCAAAGCTGAGTGTTTTCCTATTTCCAGATTTTCCCTGATCGTAGCATTTAGTCCGATATGAACTCCATCCGAGATTTTTAGATAGGCTCCGGTACAGCATTGAGCAGCAAAGTGGCAATAATTCCCGATTTTGTTATTATGTCCGATAGTTGCACCCACCATCACCAGACAGCATTTTCCAAAAATAGTCCCCGAAGAAACCGATACATTCGGCATGATGATTGTTCCTGCACCCAGTTTCACATTGGGTGCAACATACGCCATTGGATGAATAAAAGTAGCCAGGGAAGAATCCAGAATTTTCAAACCCTTGAAAAGTTTGATCCTCTCCTTTTGCCCATCGATCCTGTAGATTGTATTGATAAAATAAAATCCTTTTTTTATAAATTCAGAAGCATCTCCTGTTTTTCCCAGGACCGTGAAACCTTCGATAAGAGAGTCTTTTTCCTGCCTATCATTCAGATATCCCACAAATTTCCATTCATTGAAACCACGTTTATTTGCATCAACAATTGCATTCGCTATTACAGAACCATTTCCCAGACCACCTAAAATAATTATTTTCTTACTCATTAGTGCTCTCTTTTTTTGCCATAAATCTTTCAACTGTAAATTCAGGATCTCGCTTTGCAATTTTAAATCTCGCATGTGGAAGAATTCTGTCAAATGCAAGTTTGAACATTCTATTTAAATTATATCCGCCTTTACCTGCATATCTTTTATCGCGATGAAGGTCAACAGTTTTGTAATTTATTTCTGCCCTGTAAAATCGGCTTAAAGTTGTTCCAGACAATTCGGGGATATTTTTAACAGTTTCATAAGCTCCTTTTTTAAAAGCCCGAAAAACTCCTATATTTGGAGGATGATGAATTTTCGTGATAATATTGGAAACTCTAAAGAATGTATTTGAAATGATTTTTTTTACAACGGGACCTTTTCTGGAAACCCATTTTGCAACTACCATTTGAACATCATTTTCTTCTAATGCGTTTAGTAATATTGGGATGTCTTCCGGTTTGTCCTGAAGGTCGGAATCCATGATTACTATTATATCTCCTTTTGAATACTCCAATCCTGCAGTTATTGCATTCGATTGACCAAAATTCTTTACGAGTTTAACAATTCTTATGTTCTCATCTTTATCCTGAAGTTCTTTTAATATCTGAAATGAATCATCTGAACTTCCATCATCAACAAAGATAATTTCATAACTTTTTCCCACCTTGGAGACAACAGGTTCTAATCTTCTGTATAATTCCTGCAGAACTTTGCAATCGTTAAAAACAGGGATTACAATTGAAAGTTCGGTCATTTAATGACATCCCTTTTGTGTATCTGGCTTGCAATACTGATTATCCCACCTATAAAAGCAGGTACGCCTGTTAATATCAGGAAATTCAGTATTGACACACTGAAGGCAACCGTCGGTTCAATTCCAACGAGACTATAAAAATGAACAAAAGCACCTTCACGAATCCCGAACCCGCTGATAGTTACAGGTATCAAAGAGATAATTTGAATTACAGGAACAAAGGAAAGATGATAAATTATGGGAATATTTATATCCATAGCTTTGAAAATAAGATACACATTCATGAATGTAGTCAGTTGGATTAATATCATTATCGGTAAAGCTTCCAGAAGGATTTCCTTGAATGGCAACCTGGTAAGTGATCTGTGCATGCCAGAGAGGAATTCAAAGACCTTTCTGGCAAATTTGATCTTTTTTAAACGAATTGAAACATAATTGTAAATATTACTGTTAGTTATGATTAGTGTTATTGAAAGAATTATGATAGCTATCAGGATCAGGATGATTCTGGCAAGCGCTATTTGTGGAATATCATGAATGAACAGACCGAAAAAAATTCCACAAAAGCAAAGAAGAATAAAACCCAGCAATTTTTCTGCTATGATAGTACTTCCTGAAGTTCCCGGCTTGTCCCTGTGTTTCTTTTCTATAAGATACATCCTGATAGCAGCAAAACCGTCTGAAGAAGGAAGCATAATTCCCCAGAAAATAGAGATGAAATTTATTTTGATTAAACTCAATAATTTTTCTTTTATATCAGTAAAAAAAAGGAATATTCTCCACCTTACTGCTGCGAGTATTGGAATTAAAATAAGAGTCAAAAATAAGGAGAAAATTAGCCATTCAGGCTGTGGAAGTGTAATTGCTTTATTTGCCAGGGAAATATTGTATCTAAAAAATATAAATGCCAATAATCCGATAGAAATTATAATTTGAAAGAAAGTGAATAATTTCCTGATCGTATTTGAATGTGTTTTCATGATTTCTTAAATAAAAAACAGCATCCGATCCAATGATTTTCTGGCTTTTTGTTTTATGCTTTCAGTTACTATTATTTCATATTTTTCTTCAGCTAGCGCTCTAACTGCACCTCGCAGGTCAGTTTTTTTCATATCGTCACAAACCATTTTGGGACTGAGCGGAACCAGATGCTTTTCCGGATAGCGATATTTTAACTGGTAATAAAGTCCGATCTCAGTTCCGATGATTACCCTGTCATTGTCTTTCACGAAGTCTATCATCTGGCTGGTGGAGCAGACAAGGTCAGCCTCTTTACAAACATCGAGAGCACATTCCGGGTGAACAATAAGCGAATAATCAGGGTATTCTTCTTTCATCATCCTGGCTTCTTTCAATGTAATCTGCTCATGAACATAACAGTAACTATCGAACATAATAAGTTCGCGGTTATTTTTATAAGCTACCCAAGCTCCGATATTTTGATCCGGTACAAAAATTATTTGCTTATCTTTGGAGATGGAAGAAACAACTTTTACAGCATTTGCAGATGTACAGGTTATCGTGCTTTCTGCTTTCAGGGCTGCTGGAGAATTCACATAACATACAACTTCTGCATCCGGATATTTTTTTCTTAGAGCACGCAAATCATCAGGAGATTTCATATTTGCCAGGGGGCAATCTGCATCAAAATGAGACATTACTACTTTTTTATCCGGATTCAATATTTTTACAGTCTCTGCCATAATTTTTATTCCACAAAGCAGGATCATTTTGGCATCTGTTTTGGTAGCTACTTTTGCCATTTGCAGGGAATCGCCCACATAATCAGCTATTTTTTGAACTTCCACAAATTGGTAATTATGAGCTAAAATGAAACAGTTCTTCTCTTTTTTCAAATTTTCTGCAATTGAGTATAGATCATCATTTGATAATGAGTTCCAATCGATACTTTCCATTTTTCAATCTCCTGAACTTATGAAATATAGTGCTAAATGTTGCATATTGTATTCCATGTTTGGAAATATTTCTTATCTGTCAAAATAAATATTTTCCCATATCGACCAAAAAATAGTCTCGGCTATTTTAGGATTACGTCATTTGTAATAAAACTTATGAGAATGATTATTTTCAAAATTTATCTTATTATTTATCTCGTCTTGAATTATTTTGAGTCTTAAAAAACTAGATATATTTATTTCCGATTTTAGAAATAATGAAAGGTGTTTTTCCACTTCTGCTTCTTTCGAGTTGTGGAACAATCATGAAAACGAGTTTTATCTCATGTCCCAATCTTTTCCGAAGTCCATTTTCTAATGCAATCTGTGAATCTTCATTATATGTTTCATCAACAACTATATTGATATCGATCCGGTCAATTGCGTTTTGGATACATTGTGAACAGACAACACCTTTGGCATTATCTATCGAATGTGACATAACCGATCCCAGGAATCTACCATCCGGGGTTTCGATGTAATCGCACTGCTTTCCGACAATCTCTTTTACAGTTCGAAAATGTCTTCCACAGGAGCAAGTTTCCTGTTTTTCAGAAAGTGCAATATTATCTTTTGTTTCATAGCGGATTAAAGGCAATGCATAATTATAGAAACTTGTTCCAACCAGTCTTCTGACACCATTTTCCTCTAAAGTCTCATGATAAGCAAAATCCTCGATTAGGTGCAGATTACCATGCTCACATTCAGAGATCATAGCAGCACATTCATGAAGGGAATAGAAATCAAAAACCTTACAGTTGTAGGCTTTTTCCAAAAATTTCCGTTTCTTTTGGGAAAGTGTTTCACCATAAGTTACAATGGATTGAGGTGAGTTAATTGAAATTCCTTCATCCTCCGCAAAATTGCTCAACATAAGAATATCAAAAGGGAATCCCATAAAAAATTTTGGCTTTAGCCGGTTAATCTCTTTGATTACATTCAAAGCAGATTCTTTTTTCAATTTGTTGGAATCAAAACGAAGGATGTTGTAGAATCTATTGAATTTGTAATCGTGTTCCGGGAAGTAATAACTTTGCAGACTGAACGTCTTCTTCCCTAGTTTGTAACCTGCCCATCTGTAACTTCGCAGGAGTGCTGCTATTTTATTTGCCTGAACTGCATCATCCAGAACAAAATGCAGAGGTGTTCCTGTCGAACCACTGGTAGAATCCCAGGTTATCCCGAACTTTCCGGCATTATCAGCCATAAGTTCTTTCTGACATGTTCGCACAATTTCTTTATCTAAAGTAGGAATTTTATGCATATCTATTCGTCCACGAAAAGTACTTATATCAAATCCAATATTTTTGAACAGATCGCGATAAAAGGGAACATGTTGACCTGCATGCTGAACTAGTTTTATTAATTGTTTGTCCTGATACTGTTCAATTTGAGTTTTTGTCCAGAATTGGCTTCTTTTGTAGAATCTGTATCTTCTTAGAACTTTAAAAGGAATCTGAAAAATCGATTTTTCCAATTAAACTCCTGTTAGTTTCCTTGTCATTCCCGATCCAATCGGTAATCTATTTTATTTGTTTTCATATTTTTCCACTCTTTTATTTGTTTATCTCGCTCGATTATTTTCTTTGCAATTCGCACCATAGGAGGACCGATGAAAGTCCCATTCATTATTGCTACACGTGTATTTTTTTCTCTTGCTTCTTCCGTTAAACGGAGCATTTCTCTGGCTTCCTCTACTTCTTTTTGATAGGGAGTAAAATATTTATGAGCAAGTTCTATCTCTTTTGGATGCAGCAGCAGCATTCCTTCGAAACCCAGAATCCGAGCAAGTTTCAGATTATCTTCAAGGTCTTCAAGGTCGTGAACATTTACGTGCAGTGTATCGATCGGAATGACACCTGTTGCTCTGGCAGCCATTACAGTAAGAGCTCGGGGTACAAGCAGACTTTTTCCTTCTTTATCGTGGATTCCCTGTATATCTGCACAAAAATCTTCACTGCCGAAAGCAACTGCAATTATCCTTTCAGAAGCTCTGCAGATATCTTCTGCATGGAGAACAGCGGAAGCAGTTTCTATGAGAGGAATGATCTTGAATTTACCTTTCGGGAATCCTTTTTCTGTTTCATTTTTTTCCAGCAGGTTCTCAAAGAAAATTATATCATCTTTCCCATAGGATTTCGGGAAAACAAAACCGGTAACTTCTTCTAACATTAGATTGGAAATGTCCTTTTCCAGAAATCCACTGTCTCTATCATTTAAACGTATAAAGACGTGGAATTTTTTAAAGATATCCTCTGGGAGTATTTTTTTTATCGTGTCTCTTGCTTCCTGTTTCGAGTTGTCGATCACAGAATCTTCCAAGTCTAAAATAAGGGCATCTGCATTGGTTCGGGAAGCACTTCTCAAAAGTTTTTCGTTGTTGCCGGGAACGAACATCATACTGCGAAGAATATAATGTTTCATTTCTTCTCTCTTTTGGGAATTAATATATGTCGTTTTAAAGTCAGTACTTTTTCGTTATTTTGATTATAAGCTCTTGTTTCCACGAATACTATTCCTCTGGCCGGTTTCGTTTTTGATTCCCTTACTTCCAGAATTTCTGTTTCTGCATGAAGCGTATCTCCAAGAAAAGCAGGAGCATCATGTATAATTTTTTCATAATCCAGATTAGCAATTGCCTTGCCGCTGATATCAGGCACACTCAAACCTACTGCGATACTTGCAACAAAAGTGCCAGCTACAACTATTTTCTTGTAGATCGTTGATACGGCATATTCGTTATCAAGGTGCAAGGGATGATGATTCATTGTTATCTGGCAAAACAGGTTATTATCTCTTTCGGTGATAGTTTTTTTATTCCTGTGTTGATAAACATCACCAACTTTGAAGTCTTCCAGAAATCTTCCGAAATTGTCATATTTATTCCGCAACATGCTTAACTCCAGACGAAATATTTATTTCAAATCAAAAGAAATATTTATAAAATTTATAACAAGATAAATTTAAAAAACCACCTTCAATTTATAAAGTGGTTCATTTTTTTTATTCTAAATGGAGCAGCTTTATTTTTTATTTTTCTTCAAATACTCAACCCACTCTGCAAATCCTTCACCTGTTTTTGCCGAAAGCTCGATTACTTCCATTTGAGGATTAACATTTTTTATGTTTTCTTTGATCTTTTTTATATTGATATCAAGATAGGGAAGAAGGTCGGTTTTAGAAATTATACAAAGCTGTGAGTTTCTGAAAGCGAGGGGGTATTTGAGCGGTTTATCTTCACCTTCCGTTACACTGAGAACCACTGCATTAATGTGTGCTCCTACATCAAATTCGGCCGGACACACCAAATTGCCAATATTTTCTACAAATAGAATATCAATTCCTTCCAGGTCGATTTCTTCTATGGCAGATTTTATCCAACCGGATTCCAGATGGCAATCTCCACCAAAAGGACCTGTGTTTATCTGAAAACTGCGAATTCCTGCTTTTGCCACTCTTTCTGCATCGAGTGTGGTTTGGATATCACCTTCGATAACAAAGATGTTCTTCCCGAATTTCTCTGCGGTTTTTTCCAGGAGAGTGGTTTTTCCCGAACCGGGAGAACTCATCAGGTTTATGTAAAGAATCCCTTTTTCTTTTAGCGAAATCCTGAGTTCATCTGCGATCCTGTCATTGATGTTCAATATCTTCTGCATCACTTTAATTTCTTTCGTTTCCATTTATTCTCCATTTCTCATTTTTTAATTTCGAATTTCACACTCTCAAAGCGGGAGCTTTGAGTTACAGACCCAGAAACTGTATTCCCAATCCACTGAACAAAATTATCGCTCCGGCAATTGCATGGGAATATTTTTCCATTTTCTTCATAGGAATTAGTTTTATTCCGGTTGATGTAACATAAACCACAGCCATCATTGTAGCAATAGTAACCGTGGCAAAGATCGATGTGACCAGGATCAAACCACCGACATTATTCTTTGCTGCCGGATACATCAAAATAGGAATTAAAGGTTCACAGGGACCAAGCACGAAGATCGTGAAGAGAATCCAGGGTGTGATTGTTTTACCTTTATTTTCGTGCACATGAGAGTGGCCTTTGATGTGAGCATGTTCGTGTTCATGAGATGTACTGTCCTCGTGAATATGCAAATGTGTATGCGGTTTATTGCGGATCGCCTGCCGGATTCCCCAGATAAAATAAACCAGCCCGAATGCAATAAAAGCCCAAGCTGCCAGGTTGCCGCGGAAAGATTCAAAAAATTCGATCCTGGTTATGGCAATTCCTATCGAAACTCCAATTATTCCCAGAACTACCGAGCTACCTACATGTCCCAATCCACACAAAAAAGTTATCAGCATAGTTTTGGGAGTTGACCAGTTCCTTGCCTTGGACATCATGATGAACGGCAAGTAATGATCCGGTCCGAATAACGTGTGAAAAAAGCCGATCGATGCGGCTGTGATCGCTAAAAGAGTGATATCATTACTCATCTGTTAATTTCCTTCCTTTTTTTTCTGTTTCTCATAACATGGGATGCAAACAATTTTACCGTTAAGCTTTCGGGTTTTACTTTCAACTACCGATTCTTCGCATATCTCGCACAAAACTGTATCAAAAATTCGAGAATATTCCGGCTCAGGTATATTTATCTCTTCAATTTGGACAATATCCTTTTCGGGAGATGTGAGAATCAAATTTATTCTTTCTTCACTAGAAATCTGTGTATCGGATAGCTTTGTTCTAAAGCTGGATTTCCTGCCGATGCGAATTGCTTTCCCGGAAGCTCGATGATAGAATATATAAACCATCTTTCCAAAATCTTTAAAGATCAGGTTTCCTTTACCGAAAGTACAGCCGGAAAGAAATTGAACTGCATCTGTTCCGCAGGCGTCATTTTCTACGATGGCAACCATTTCTTCATCAACTGCCCGTTCGGTAGAAAAAAATTCCAGAGCTGCTTTTGTCATGCGATAACCCATTGCCAGCCCGGGACAGCTATGTCCGTGGAATTGAACGGCTTCTTGATAGGATTTCATGTTAACTCACCCCCGATCCCTCTCTTCGATTCAAGAGAGGGGAGCTTTTCGAGTCGAAACAATCTTTACGCAAGGTTACACCTCTTTCCCTGTGGTTGCCAGGCTGAGCGATGCATGTTTCACACCTTTGGCTGCTTTCAGTTTATTTGCCAGTTCTTCCAAAATGTGAGGTTTACCTTTTACCACCACGATCTCAAAGCAATTATCATGATCCAGGTGAATATGCTGGGAAGAAATAATATATTTGTGATAATCATGCTGGATGTTGGTGAGGTTATTTACCAGGTCACGCTGAAGATGGTCGAAAACCATGATGACGGCACCGGCAACTTCTTTATCTTCCGCCCATTCCTGCTTGATGAGTTTGTCTCTTATGAGGTCTGCAATGGCATTGGAACGGTTGGCGTAATTCTCTTTTTTAATGTGCTTATCGAACTTCTGTAGAAGCCCTTTCTCCAGCGAAACACCAAACCTGATCAATTCCGACATTTTCTCTCCTTCGTGTTACGAATGGCAGAAAAGTGTTACGAAGATTGGGTGTCAATTAAAAAGTTTATAGCCGCGAAGGGCGCGAAGGAAACACGAAGAGGAGGGATTATTTTTTATTTATTAGAAAAAATTATTGATGTTCGTACTTGCCTTGCAGCGCAGTGTGAGACGAGAATGAAAATCTCTTCCACAATTCTCAATTCTCACTTCGCTAAGAGTCGAGTTTTGCTATTTATGATAACCAAGATTTCCATTAATAAATTTGTGAAGAATACTGGAAATGAATGTTTGATATGGCAATCCCTCATGAACAGCTTTTCTTTGCAATTCTTTAAGGTCTCTTTCGGAAATTCTAATGTTCACTCTTTTTTCTTTTCGCATTGTAGTCCGGGCATAATTCTTCAAATCAGATTTTCGTTTTTCTAAATTATTTACAGATTTCCATTCTCCCCGTTCAAATGATTTTAACAAATCTTGTTCTTCTTTATTAATTTTATCAATCATTTTTTACCTCCAGATACTGCTTTGTAGCTTTTCTACTTGGAATTATTGTTTTTAAGAATATCTCATTTTCACTTTCGATATATGGAACTAAACAAGCATAACCTTCAATATTAATTACCATTATTCTTTGATCAGGATATTTAGTCTGATCCGGATGTTCCAAATCATCTAAAAGACAATCATTTTCCAAATAATATAAAATATCCTCAAAACAAATTCCTCGATTTTGTTTAAGCCAGATATTTTTGTCATTATTCCAATTTAATAATTTCATAATACAAATTTATTACATTGTGTGCATTTTGGCAACAAATATTTTATTTAGATATCGGATTTACCTCGCGGCTTAGAGTGAGTAGAGAATGAAATCCTGTCGAATTTCCCTTTGTGCTGGTTCAATCAGGCAGTTGCCGGATGAACTGAAATGTTTAGTTCAGGGTGGAAAGCTTAAGAAATTAGATAATATAGATATTAAAAATTTATTCTAATATAATTTCCGTAATTAGAGTTATCAATGAGTTTTTTTTTTGCAATATCAAAAAAGTAACTGAATATTTTATCATGATCCTCTAACTCAGATTTAGTGTTTTTTTTATAATGTTTAGAGAATAAATCAATAAATTTTTTCCTCTCATTGTAAAATGATAATAAATATTCTTGAATCTCCTTTTCCTGAGGATTATCGAGATGTTTAAATAAACAATTTAAGCACAATTTGTTTGGATTAGATTTCTTTAGATCACTATAATGAAAATCATCGTATTTAATAGGATTATAACAGTCTTGGCAGTAATATGTTTTGTATATATTAGGATATTTACTTAATTTACGGTTAATCAGGTTTTTTGGTTTAGGCAACAAGTTAGGTGTAAATTCGATTTTATTTAAAATTTCCTGATATACTTCGTCTCTATAAAAACTAAAGATGTTTGATTTTTTTGCGCGTACAAATAAGAAAATACCAGATCCACCTATTATAAAACTAATAAAAAAAAACGTTTTGCAAGCATTTCTTGTAGATTCATAAGGAGCGTCGTGTGTTACGCTTCCAGGTGGTCTACGGTAATGTGAACTTACGTAAGTCCCATCTCTCCTATAATAACCTCTAACATGAACACTATATGGTGTGAGATGTTTTCCTGCTTCGGAGTAAAAGTGTAAGCTAATTATAAAAATAATAATGCTAATTGGTAATAAAATATGAATTTTTGATACAGAGAATCGATGTACTAAAATTCTATAATTTGAAGGATATGACATCTTAACTATTTGTTATGCAATTTATAGTTCATATTCAATATCATCAATTTCACTTTCTAAATCGTCAAATGCTGATTCAACACAATCTGCAGCACTTTCAACATCTGGGACATTGTCTTTACAATTTTCATAATAAAAATCATCTATTTCATACATAAGGTCATCAATAGCTGATTCTAAATCTTTCATTTCTGAGAGAACATCATCAAATTCACTTTCAATATTTTCTAATGTACTTTGAGCTTCTTCTAGTTCATTTTCAAGATCCTCAATCCTACTTTTGCCACATGCTGACAAAAAAAAACATAATGAAAAAAATAATTATTAACTGTTTCATATAATTTACCTCAATTTTTTTCTTATCTGATTCTAAAAAATAAATTACTAAATTTCAGAATTGAGAATATTAAAATAACTTGTTAAGCTGTCTAAAATCTTTTTATTAAGAAATCTATAGTCCGATTTTAAATCAAAATCTTCATGGATTAATGTTAATGTTTTTATTAGGTATAGTGAAATAAACAATACTTTTGCTGGGATCATTTTATCTATAAATTTAACTGGAACTATAGATTTAACAATGTCTTTCTTGGTTGCTATATAATTCTGTCCTGTTGTAGATGATGGATGTGTTATTTTAGAAAAACTTCTATAAATGAAGTCGTAATCTTCAGATAATCCTAATTCTCTGGATTTTGTTTCCACTGATATTGATTTCCATTTAAATTTTTCATAATCTGTTTCTGAATCAATTTTCATCAAATATTTTTTTACTTTTTCAAGTTCTATTATTGCTTCCTCAATGTGAATACTATTTATTATTTGAGCCTCTTCATCATTGTATTTTACCTGGATATTGTTTCTTGCTATTATTGTTTGAACCTCATCCATACGATATTGATGAGACCTTATTTTGGGTTTTTGAGAAATATAAAACAAATTTACATAAGTTTCCCAGAAGCTTCTTAAGATGATGTCTGATTCTCGACTGTACTTCTTTTTCATCAAATAATATGATACGATAGATAAGGAATACAACTTAGATAAATGGAATAATAAAATTGCTGGATATAAATTGTCTTCATGACTCAGTTTGATATTCAAATTTTTTAATAATTTTCTTATAATACGATTAATATGTCGTAATAAATTAAAAAATTTATTGTTTTTAAAAGATTTCATTTCTATTCCTTCAATTCTATAAAAAATATTAATGAGAAAATCAGATATTCATTCTTACCTGTCAAATATTTTATATTAATCCCCTTTAATTCCCCTGAACCACTCACGAGTGGTCAGGGGACACAAAGCGGTTCAAGCTTTTACAAGATGAGTTGACCGTGCTAATAAAGATTATGGAGCAACTATATTAACGAGATCTTCAAATCCGGTTTCACCTTCTACTGCTATAGCTCTCAATAAACCTACGTCCGCAGCATAAAACTTGTGTTCAACAATGCCAGGTTCCAGAGGATTCCATTCAGCAGTTTGCAGACAGTTATCATATATTCCAAAGGGTACTGTTACCGAAGCATCCAAGCTTAGAATCTGTGCACAGTCTTCAGCTTCACCTTCATAATATTCCTGTCTGTACCACAATCCCACGATTGGATCTGCCAGCATGATTATACCTGGAAGAGCACCGTCAACTCCTGCTTCCCAGGAACCTTCTGTACTTACAACCTGTCCATCTTCATATTCCTCCGAATATTCTCCAAAATACCAGATATTTCCATCCAGATCCTGAGCATACCAATCGTCTGTATCTTCTACTAAATCTCCATCTTCATATTCTGTAGCTTCCACCACAATACAGGTTACACCCATAATTATTATAAGCGAATCTGTAATATATTCTTCTACTTCAACCAAAATGCCGTCTTCATCTTCACCTTCATAGAAAAAAGTGGTTCCGGATACTAAGGGCATGAATGTATTACCTGTGATAGTATCCACAAAATCAGCAGGATCTATAGTAATATTGTATGGCTGGTCAGCTGGATTTGTGGGGCTAGTCGGGCATTCTTCATCTTCACAACTACTCATAATAAATAAGAATCCGACAATCAAAGCTGTTAATATTACTTTGCATTTCATGATTTCCTCCTTTTCATTTTAAATGCAATGAATTCCGCAAAATAGAATTTTCTTGTCATCCTGAAGAATTCGACTTGCTTTTCCTATGAAGGATCTCCGCTTATAATGAGATTCTTCGAAAGTTAGCCTTTGCAAATTTTCCTCAGAAAGAAAGTCCTTTTTCATTTTGCAAAATCCTCTTTAAAAATACACATTTGAATAACTGGTTTTGAATTTTATTTGTCAAACATTTTTTCAAATCTTCTAAAGAATTCATTTCTTATGTTTTCTATATGTAATGCTTCTTGAAAATTTACAGTGATCTTATCTTCTCTTTTATATCTTTCCGGTTCAACCTGCAGAGCATAAGAATTAACCTGTCTTTCCCAGAACCAGTCCGCACAGCAGAACTGAACATAATCCGGGTCAATTGCAGGGATTTTTTTTAGTTCATGTAATAGCTTTCTTCCCTGCTGGTTATTCCGGATGCAGAATGCGATGTATGATATTCTGTATTCAACTTTGGAGTTGATGTCCAAATTTGGCAGGGGCTCGAAGTTTTGGGGATTCTTCTGATTATCATACAGAAAATGACCATAACAACATTGAAGTGTAAAGCAATATGGAAGATTTGAAAAACAGTTGATTACTTCTTTTATGGGTGCGTCGATAGTATTGATATCAAGTTGATTTAGCGATTTTTCTCTTTGCTGGCGAAAGAGTGGATTTTTTTCTAATAGTTTGGATTCTATGAAGGTTTCCATGTTTTTTGAACCTCCTTTAATTTCCCCTTTCCGTCTTCGTGATACTCCGCCGCGACAAGCCAAAGGGGGATACTAAGCGGTTAGGTGATAAACTCAAGCAAGCATTTAAGAAAAAATATAATCCAGATTAAGATCGGGGAAGACTTCTTTGAATTTGGCAAGCATGGATAAGGTTGGATTGGCAGAAGCTGGTTTCTCGAATTTTTGATAACTCCAGAGGTTTTTCATTCCGATTTTTTCTGCAGCCTGCTTCTGAGTTAAATTATGCAAAAGTCTATACCTGCGAAGAAGAAATGAAAGTGCGACTTTTGGTTCTACATTTATTTGATAAACATTTTGAGCGACTAAGTTCTTTTGAGGGAGATCATAAATAACAGTAGAATCATCCGGTTCAGATAGATAAAGATTTAAAGCCTGATGCATATTACTTTTGAGTTCTTCAATAGAATCTCCTTGAGTCTGGCATCCATCCAGCTCGATGCATTCTGCCCAGAAACCTTTATCTTCCGGGTGAGCTTTAAAATTATAATACATGGTCAATCTCCTTCTTTCAAGGTCGTTAATAATTTTCTTTCCAATCCTTTCTTCAGCTCTTTGTGCATGGGTATCGTCTGCCGTAGGTTTTGTTTGCCAATTATTACGTGACTACCTCTTTTACGTAGAACAACCCAATTTTGTTTTTCATAAAGAGCTAACATCTCTTTTCCACTTAAAGGCATCTGCTCTATCCTTTACCAAATTTAATTGGTAGCGGTGTGATGTCAAATTTTTTGTTTAATTCTGCTTGATAATCTTCAAGCTCTTGATCAATTTCAAAGTATATTCCATAATAGTGTCTTTTCCATCAAGGAAATCCCGGTAGGTTTGTTCAACAGTATAATCTGGTAAAATGCCGCGTGTTTTGTCCATTCCTTCTACTGCTGCTGCATAAGTGCTTCGTCCGAAATACAGCATTATTCTTGTATTTTTTAGATTGATCTGCGTATTTTTACCAGCATTGCATTTGTAGGTTGCTCCACCCTCAGAGCCAACGAATTTACCGATTTTATGGTATTTTAAGAGAGAACAAAAATGTCCATTTGTAGAAAAGCAGCGACCGTTGATGAGAGTGAACAAATTTCCTGTAAAGCGATTTTCAGCCAGAGGAATCGGTTCTGCAAAATATGGAACCGGCTCGTGTTCTAAATATGAGAACAACGGAGCAGCACAGAAGGGGTCACCTCCGTCGTTTCCGCGTAGATCCAGAATCAGGTTTTCTATTTTCTTTTCATGGATTTCCACGAAACAACTTTCCAGGAATGCTTTGAACATGGGAACACGATCATAATAAATGAATGTTTGAATGGTCATGATGGCTGTACTTTTTTCTTGCATAACTTCAAAGCCAAGTTCAGGATGATTAAAATTTTCAAAAACAACAGCTCTTACAGCCGGGATATTAGCAGGATTAAATTCAGCAGTTTCGCTGGTTTTTCGTCCGGGCAGGGCATAAGTAACAGTGAATTTTTCCGGAAATCCGAACCTTCTAGCATAGATCAAAGAGAATCGTCTTTCGATCTGGGAGAGGATGAAATTTTCATTCATGGCATCTGCAGAATAATTGAACTTCATTTCTTCTATGATGTCGTTGATGGATATGTCGTTAATTTCCAAAACAATGCTCCCTACAGGAACCAATGATTTGCTATTGTAATCACCTGTTACTACAGCATAACCTTCTATTAATGTTATCTGAAGAGGAAATAGTTTGTCACGACCTGAATTCCAAAATTCATCCGGCATCCACAGATTTGTATGTCCACAGCCAACTCGTGCAGTTATAGGAGTGAGTAATTTGAAAAATTCGTTCAGATTCATGGGTTTATCTATAAGATTATATTGCTGCTCAAATAGCTTATCGAAGGTTCCTTTGTCTGTGTATTCATATAAATTTGCATGATTTTCTTGGAGTGTTTGTCTCATCTGATGGAAATCTTCCTGTAATTCTTTTACTGAAAATTCGGATTTTTTATCTCTGGTTTTAATTTTTTCTGCGAATAATGTAACATCTTCATCAACCCATTTGATCCCGGAGATTTCTCTCTTTTCATTTAGCATAAATGTGATGAAATATTCATGTCCTTCCTCCTCAGCTTTGAATTCGAGTTTTTCCAGGTTCAATGCTTTAATTTCAATTGGGTCATCGGGAGGTTCGATTCCCATCAATTTACCGTTTTCGATATAAAGAGTAAGAACAATATATTTTTCTTCATGATAGAATTCATAATTTCCAGTGAATTCTGCTAAAACAGGATTTTTCAATTTTTCCAGTATTCTTTTTCCATTTACACTTGCCGGATTTAGTTCTATGGATTTTTCATAATTCAGAATTGCAAGGTCTCTTTCTCCGGTTATCATGTAGGCTTCAGCCAAACTGTCGTATACATTCCACGATTCAGGATAAGTTTTACAGTTAAATCTGAAAATCTCGATGGCTTCCTCTATTTTATCCTGCTTTATGAGTTGATAGCCAAGATTGTTCAATGCAACTTCGTTATATTGGTCAAGATCAGGATACTTGCTTCTTACATCATTGATGGTTAATATTGTATTTTGTGAAAAACATATCATGCAAACAAATATGAAGAAAATTATTAATATAAAACGAATTGAAAATGATTTTTTATTCATACCATCTCCTTTCCAAATTATTTCATTCCTTCCATTGTTTTAATGTGCAGCTCATTTCCCTGGATAATTTCCGTGTCGAATGATTCACATTTGGGACAGATAAAGATAGGGTCCTCGATCATAAAGATTTCATTGCACTTTTTGCATTTAACCTTCACATCTTTTTCTTCCATAATAAGTTCTGCGTTCTCAAAGCCTTTGTATTCCTTTTTCATCAGGTCGAAATACATCAGGAACACATCATCCACGATCATGTGGAATTTACCGATAACAACTTTCACCTTCTGGATTTCGATGAGTTTTTCGTCTTCTTTTATCTTGCCGGCAATATCAAATAGTGATTTTACTATAGAACCTTCGTGCATTTACTTTTCCTTATTAAGTTAGATTAAAAGATTTTCTTCCGTTTAGTTCCTTCTCTTAGGTAAAGAGAAGGTCAGGATGAGTTCTACAGCTCGAAAATCTTTTTCCTGCTTATCATCCATTTTTCATTTCGATTCGTAAGCTTGCGACGAGTCGAGGTGAAGCTTCCCTTTCATTGCGACGAGTCGAGCGTTCTCTGTATATTTACCTCGAGTCGTTGTCACTTCGTTCCTTACGACTTGAAAGCTTTCAAATTCAACCGTTCGGAAGGTTTATTTGTGAGATATTCTCTGATGGAAACCGTTCCGAAGGTTTTCAACATATCCTCGGAAGCGGGTCGGATTCCAGCATCAGCAACGGACGCAGTCCACCAATTGAAGTGCGTAGATATACTCCTTTAACTTCGGTTGTGACTTCACCGATAATAGATGAATCTTTTCCGTGTTCATGTTTTTTCATTTCTGCTATTAAGTTGGAAGTTTCTCCGCTGGCAAATGAAACCAGTTTACCCTCGTTAGCCATATAAAGTGCATCCAGACCGAGGAGTCCACATACAGCCTGGGTAGCATCTTTAATAGGAATTGTATTTTCTTCGACGATTATACCAAGACCTGTTTCTTCGATAACTTCATTTAATATAGTGGCAACTCCACCGCGGGTAGCATCACGCAGGAATTTTATTTCTCCATTTTTTAGCATCAATTGTACAAGTTCATTGAGTGATGTACAATCACTTTGAGGAGTTGGATCTAATTCCAGGTTTTCGCGTGCATTAATGATAGTTACGGTATGATCTCCCAGGGTTCCATTCACTATTATCTTATCACCGGATTTGATGTTTTTGGAACTCAGATGGACACCATCTGGTAGAAAACCGACTCCTGTAGTAGTTATGTAAATTCCGTCTGCTTTGCCTTTTTCCACTACTTTTGTATCTCCGGCTATGATGTGTACTCCGGCTTCTTCAGCAGCATTTTTCATGGACTCAACTATTTTTTTCAGATCAGATATTTTGAACCCTTCCTCGATAATAAAAGCAGAAAGCAGGTATTTGGGAATAGCTCCGCTCATGCTCACATCGTTCACAGTTCCGGTAACGGAAAGTTTACCGATATCACCACCTGGAAAGAAAATTGGTTTTATAACATGTGCATCAGTTGTAACAACTATTCTATTCTCGATCTCAACTGCATCATCCAGTGTAGGAAGTTTGAAATTCTTATCGAAAATTTCTTCAATAAGTTTACGGGTCAATCCGGCCCCGCTGCCATGACCAAGAGTTATTATTTCATTTTTCATATTTTCACCACCAAGACACTAAGGCACAAAGGGAAATTAGTCACTGATAAACACTGATAAACACTGATAATTTAAACACCGAAAACACTGAATTCATTGAAGATGTAAGACCTTACGGATGGTTGAAAATCTCCGTAATGGTCGAGAAGTAGTGCT
This sequence comes from Armatimonadota bacterium, assembly GCA_013203665.1. Taxonomy (GTDB): domain Bacteria; phylum Cloacimonadota; class Cloacimonadia; order Cloacimonadales; family TCS61; genus JABMPU01. The sequence goes on along the minus strand of JABMPU010000108.1, from coordinate 20,238 downwards.
AACCATTGCGAATGTTCAGTTGAAAAAAATTCTCTGTTTGTAACAATTCGCAGGGTTTTTCTCTGTGTTCTCCGTGTGCTCTGTGGTTATATTTTTTATCCGTTTCATCCGTGCCAATCCGTGAGCTAAATTATCTTTCATATTTATAATACGCTGCACAGCTGCCTTCCGAGGAAACCATGCAGGGTCCTATCGGATTATTTGGCAGGCAGGCTTTTCCAAACAGCGGGCATTCCGACGGGATTATCTTTCCTTTTAGAACATCACCGCATCTGCAGCCGGTTTGTTTTTCCGTATCTGTAATTTCGACTCCATATTTCATGATAGCATCGAATTCTTCAAAATCTTTTCTGATCCCCAGACCGGACATTGGTATCCAGCCTAAACCTCGCCACAGAGCATCTTCTACCTGTAATACTTTATCAATAATTTTTTGAGCTTGCAGGTTACCAGATGAAGAAACCACGCGGCTATATTCATTCTCGATTTTTGGCTCGTTATTCTTTATCTGGTTAGTCAGCTTTTCAATCCCGATCAGGATATCCAACGGTTCAAATCCTGTAACTACTCCACCTATCCCGAATTTTTCTGGAAGCAGATTGTAGGCATCTGCACCAATGATCACACTTACATGCCCGGGCAGGATGAATCCGTCAAAATTAGTATCTTTGGCAGAAAGAAGTGCATCCAGAGCGGGAGGAACTAATTTAAAAGCAGGAAGAACTGAGAAATTTTTCAGGTTTTGTCTGGAAGCTTCCAAAATAGTATATGCTATTCCGGGAATAGTTGTTTCAAAGCCAATTCCCACGAAAACGGTTTCTTTTTCTTTTGCCATCTCCAGTGCTTCCATCGGTGAATATATCATGCGAACGTCCAGACCTTTTGCACGTGCTTGTTCCAGTGTTCCTTTATTTCCGGGAACGCGGACTAGATCTCCAAAAGTAGCGATTGTCACATCTTTCAAATCTATCAATGAATCAATAACGGAAGAAGGAGTTACGCAAACCGGACAACCCGGACCAGAAATTAATGAAATTGATTTTGGTAATAGCTTGCGAATTCCCCAGTGACCGATAGCCATCGTGTGAGAACCACAAACTTCCATAAATTTGACTGGTTTTTTCCAACCTTGCAGTTCAGTAACGATCTTTTTAATAAGTTCGGGATTTCTGAAATTATTAAGGTGCATAAACTTCCTTCAAAATCGCTAATGTTTCATTTGCTTCTTCTTCGGAAATGATGTTCAATCCAAATCCGGTGTGAATGATGACCCAATCACCTTCTTTAACTTCCGGAATGAATGTAAGAGATATCTCTTTGTTCACTCCACCCAGATCTACGATGCCTTTTTCATTTTCTTTTTTTATAAGTTTTCCCGGTATTGCTAAACACATATTTTTTCCTTCTTCAAATTTCTAATTTCTAATTTTCCATTCCCAATTACCACCTGACCAACAGATATCGAACCATCATTAGGGGGTAAAATCGAGGGCACAAAAACTGTAAAGTTATTTTTCGTTAAAACCTTGCTGATCCCTTCCAGAAGGACTTTATTCTGCATTACCCCACCTGAAAGAACCACTTTCTTAATCCCTGTTTTTCTGTGTGCTTTTTTAACTGCATCCAATGTAAAATTAATAATAGTACTATGAAATTTCTCTGCAATTTTGTGTAGAGGTTCTTTTCTTTGAACATCGTTTGCAACAGCCCGGATCAAAGGGATAATGTCTATCGTATCTTCTGCTAAATTGTAAGGATAATTGACTCTACTTGAAATGCATTTTTCTCCACTTAGAAATTCCAGTGCCATAGCAGATTGGGCTTCAAAAGTGATCTCAGGAAAAAGACCGAGCATTGCAGCAACACAATCAAATAATCTTCCCATACTGGAAGTCTGGAAAATATTGAATTTATTTTCTATCTGTTTTGAAATAATTCTCTTCTCGATATCGGAGATATTTTTCAGAAAACCCGGGTCAATTCCGGATTCCAATAAATAAGCATAAGCTATCCTGATGGGATGTTTTATGGCAGCATCTCCACCGGGAAGCGGCATATAATTCAGATGAAATAATCGTTCAAATTTTGCGTAATCTGCCAGGAATATTTCGCCGCCCCAGATAGTTCCGTCAGTTCCGTAACCTGTGCCGTCATAAGCGATACCGATCACCGGTTCATCCAGGTGATGTTCTGCCATTACAGCAGCAATATGAGCGTGATGATGCTGGACTTTCTTCAAAGGCAGACCTGTACTTTCTGCAAATCGAGTGGTCATATAATCAGGATGAAGATCACAGACTACCAACTCCGGTTCAAGCTCGAACCATTTCTTATATTTTTCCAGTGTATCCGTGTAAAAATCCAACGTTTGCTTGCTGTTGGAATTTCCAATGTAAGGAGAAAGAAAAAAGGAATCGTGTTTGCTGAGTGCGAAAGTTATTTTCAATTCTGCGCCAGCACCAAGCGTCTGAACGGTTTTAAAAGGAAGTTTTATGGGAGACGGGACATATCCGCGGGATCTTCGCATCATCACATTTTGCGGTTTGGAAGCGCGTATCACCGAATCGTCACTACGGTTCAGGATGGGACGATTATGGGTCAGAAAGAAACCACAAAGACCGCTCAGCTCTTTTTCTTCTGCAGCGATGGGCTCGTCGTGGAAGTTACCGGAAGTCATTATCAAGTAGGGAAGTTCATTGCTCAGGATTTGATGATGGATTGGTGTGTAAGGCAGAAAGACTCCCATGTTTGGATTTTGAGGAGCTACATTATTTTGTATTGAACTGCTTTCTTTCTTTGGCAAAATAACAATCGGTGCTGCAGGTGATTTCAGCAGTTCAAATTGTTCTTCATTTATTTCTACAACTTCAGATATTTTTTCAGGATGACATATCACAGCAAAAGGTTTGTGCGGACGGTCTTTTCTTTTCCGTAGTTCGGAAACAGTTTCACAATTCGTAGCATCGCAGGCAATATGAAATCCGCCGATGCCTTTTATTCCGATTATTTTTCCATCTTTAAGAAACTTAATTGTATTTGAGATTGGGTCACCTGTAATTTCCTCAAAATTCCTATCCAGAAATTTCAATTGAGGACCACAGGTTGGACAGGCGATCGGTTGAGCGTGAAATCTTCTATTCAGAGGATCAGTATATTCACTATTGCAGTAGTCGCACATATCAAAATTTTTCATAGAAGTGACAGGACGATCGTAAGGTGTATTTTCAATTATCGAATAGCGGGGACCGCAATTTGTGCAATTTATGAAAGCATAGTTAAAACGTGGATCGGACTTATCAAATAATTCTTTAGCACAATCTTCACAAACAGCAAGGTCGGGGGATATCTGGGTGGAACCTTTTCTGTTTCGGCTTTGTTGGATGGTAAATTCCGTGCAGGGAACATCATCTTTTTTCTCGATATGGAATTCCCTGATAAATGCAGCAGGGGGATGTTCTTTTTTTATTCTCTCGACAAATAATTCCAGGTTCTTTTCCGTACCACAGGCTTCAATCTCAATCCCGGATGTCGAGTTCAGAACATATCCTTTTAGATCCAATTCTATTGCAGTTTTATATACGAATGGTCTGAATCCCACACCTTGAACGATTCCGTTTATCTCAATTTTCAACATCCCTGGATTTCTCCCTTCCAGTGAATATAACTTTTTTTTAGAATTTAAAGTCAAGCTATATTTTGTTAGAATGGGACGGAAGATAAACACAGATTTAATTGGCGAGTTTTCTGAAAACAAATATTTAGCAGGCGTGAATAATTTCATCCTATCTGAAAATAAAATATAGTAAAAAAGGCTTGACATCATCATATCGGCAAAAAATATTTCCGTCTTTTAATAGTTAAGAAAGTAAAAAATTTAATAGGAAATTTATGAAATTTTACTCAGTTTCAATGAAACATTGGGTAAGAAATCTCAAAGAGAATATTCGCAGAATATCAATTTTTTTTACTACCATTCAAATAATAGATTTTTTTGAATAATAAACAAATCATGAAAAAAAATCTTATTTTAGGACTTGGAAATTCAATTTTAAGTGATGATGCTGTAGGACTGTTCATAGTTAGAAGAGCACAGGAATTACTCTCTGATCTGAAAGAGCACGTAGATTTCAAAGAAAACCATTCCGGTGGATTTGACCTTCTTTATGATATAAATGGTTACAACAGGTTATTGGTGGTAGATAGTATTGTAACACGGAAAAGCAAACCGGGAACATGTCTAACGTTCACTATAGAAGATTTCGAGCATCTTACACAGTTAAATCCTGTTAATTCTCACTCATTGAATTTGCCTACAACTATTAAAACAGGAAAAAAATGCGGATATAAAATGCCGGAAGATTTCATCATTCTGGGTATTGAATCTGCAGATGTTACTACTTTATCAGAGCAATTAACAGCGAGTGTAAATGCTTGTGTAGATAATGTTGTAAAGAGGATTCGCAAAGAAATCCTCTTGTGGATTGAACTGGATTCAACAGTTCATTAAATATTGATTGATAGAATATTGCATTTAGAAAAAGAAAGGGAGGAAATTTATGACGAATGTAGAAAAACCAAAGATCGCGCTGTTTTTGTGTGGGTGCAGCACGAACATTTCTAATCTTATTGACTTGGATGCGATCGCGGAGTGGGCACGGAAAAGGGAAGATATCGACATTATCGAGGTCCACAGTTTGTTGTGCTCACCCGACGGGAAGGAGTTCTTCAAGCAGGAGATTGCCCGGAACAAGCCGGAGAATGTTATCATTGCCGCCTGCTCACCTCACCAGCACGAGGTAACATTTCAAGATCTCGCTGCAGAAGCTGGACTGAACATCGGTCATATCCAGATGGTAAACATCCGCGAACACTGCGCATGGGTTACACCGGATAAGGTGAAGGCGACGGAGAAGGCGAAATCGCTGATCAATGCTGCAATGATGAGAGCGGAGCTTGCCGAAGATATTGAAAAGCAAACCATGATAGCCAATACCGATGTTTTGATAATTGGTGGCGGGATTGCCGGCATCGAGGCTTCTCTCATCGCTTCAAAGGCGGGTCGGAAGGTCTTCATTGTGGAAAGGGATATCTCCCTCGGGGGCGAAATCATCAAGACCGAGGAAATTGCTCCCAATATGGCGTGTGCGCCATGCCTTCTGGCTCCAAGACTCTCCGAAGTCAGGGACGACCCCAATATCACTGTCATCACAAATGCGGTTGTCACGGAAGTGCTGGGATTCCTGGGTAATTTCACCGTGAAAATCCATAAGAAAGCGAGGTATGTCGATGATAGCTGTATCGGCTGTGACGCTTGCTTTGAAGTATGCCCTGTGACTGTTCCGAGCGAATTCAATCTTGAACTGAGCACAAGGAATGCAATATACACACTTTTCCCTGGTGCCGTTCCAGCAATGGCAGTCATCGATAAAGATATATGCAAACATTTCATTGATGACTCTTGCAATGCCTGCATTGGTGCATGTCCCTTCGGTTCGATCAACTTCGATGAGAAAGATGAAGAAATCGTGGCGGAAGTCGGCGCGATAGTTATTGCTACCGGCTTTGAAACCGGCGATCCTTCAGTCATCGAAGAGATGGGCTATAGGAAGATCGAAAATGTCTATACGATTCGTGAATTCGAACGACTCACGTGTTCAAATGGACCAACCGGAAGTAAAATCAAGCTTAAGAACGGTGAAGAACCCACATCTATCGCTGTTATTCATTGTGCTGACTCGCTCAGGGAGAATGGCATTCCCTATTGCTCCGGAACATGCTGCATCAGGGCTGCGAAGGTAGGTGAGCTGGCGCGCAAGCAGATACCAGATGTTAGAGTCATCAATATTCACAATGACCTCGTATTCACGGGTCCAGCAGCAAATGATTTCTACAGGAAGCAACTCGATGGAGGAACTGAATTCGTCAAGACCGACCATACATCCATCAAGATTTATGAAAGGAACGATAAGATCGCCATTGAAGGCGCTGGAATCCTGCTCGAAGTGGATATGGTTGTACTTTCAACAGGAGTGAAGCCCGCAAAAGGAACGGAAGCGCTTGCGGAAATGCTTAATATCGACATAGGAAAGAACGGTTTTTTCCAGTCTGATCATGAGCTTTTGCACGCTACATGTGCATCGGTTGACTGCATCTATATCGCTGGGAGTGCTGCAGGTCCATGCGATGTAGCTGAATCCGTAACAAGAGCGCAAGCTACCGTTGGAGATGCCATAAGCAAACTTGTGCCCGGACGCGAGATTGAACTCGAAATGATGACAACAGTCATTGACGAGGACAAATGCGGTGGCTGCAAGCTTTGCATCACCGTTTGCCCATTCAAGGCGATAGAATATGACGCTGAAGAAAACATCAGCAAGGTCATCGAGGCAATATGCCGTGGCTGCGGTACATGTGCGGCTACCTGCCCAAGCGGTGCTGCTAAGGCAAAGTATTTCACCGATAAACAAATATTTGCAGAAATAGGAGGATTGCTAAATGTCTGATTTCAATCCAAAAATAGTAGCGTTTGTCTGCAACTGGTGTTCATACGCCGGAGCTGACAAGGCGGGAGCGCTAAAGTTGAATTATCCCGCAAATGTAAAACTCATAAGGGTGATGTGCAGCGGTCGTGTTGATCCGCAATTTGTTATGGATGCTTACAGGGAAGGAGCTGATGGAGTTATGATCCTTGGCTGTCATCCGGGTGATTGCCATTATAGAACTGGAAATGTGAAAGCATTAAAACGTTATAAATTACTTAAAAAAACATTATCACAGTTTGGAATAAACGATAAACGATTAAAACTCGATTGGGTAGCTGCCGGTGAAGCAGCATTATTCCAGAAAGTTGTTAATGATATGGCCGAAACCGTTAAAGAACTTGGTCCATTACACATAACAGGTTATGTTGAACAGGGAGGTAAATAATGGCTAAACCAAAAGTTGCATTTTATTGGTGTGCATCCTGTGGAGGATGCGAAGAAGCTGTAGTTGACCTGGCAGAAAATATTCTCGATGTGGTTGCTGCCGTTGATATTATACTCTGGCCTGTAGCTCTGGATTTCAAATATAAAGATATTAAAGCAATGGAAGAGGGTAGTATCGCAGTTTCATTTATCAATGGAGCGATAAGAACAGAAGAGCAAAAGAAGATGGCGAAACTTCTTAGAAAAAAATCAGGACTCGTTGTTGCTTTCGGAAGTTGCGCTTCCCTTGGCGGGATTCCTGCGTTAGCAAACCTTACATCTAAGAAAAAGATATTTAAACGTTCTTATTTGAAATCTCCTACAGTCGTTAATCCTGATGGAATTATTCCCAAAACTAAATCAGTGATAGATGGTTACGAACTTACTCTTCCTGAATTTTATAAAACTGTATATAAGCTGGCTGATGTGATCGATGTTGACTATTACTTACCAGGTTGTCCTCCCACTCCCGAGCTTATTGCAAATGCTGTTAATGCAATTCTTGAGGGCAAATTACCTCCCAAAGGAGCGATCTTATCACCGGATAAATCTTTATGCAATTCCTGTGATAGAAATGAGAGTAAACCGGAAGATGTTGAAATTTCGGAAATAAAACGGGTAATCGACATTGAACTTGATCCGGAAAAATGCTTTCTCGCTCAGGGTATAATCTGTATGGGACCTGCCACAAGAGATGGTTGCGGAGCTTCCTGCATTAATGGGAATATGCCCTGTACCGGATGTTTTGGTCCCACCGATTCCTGCAAAGATCAGGGAGCTAAAATGATAGGCACTCTGGGAGCGATCTTAGAAGGTGAAGAAGAAGAAGCTATTGATAAAGTTATTGAGGGAGCGGTTGATCCTGCCGGAACTTTTTACAGGTATGGCTTAGCTGCATCTATGCTTGGCAGTGCTCGCAAGGAGGAAGAAGATGAGTAAAACTATTACTATTGATCCTATCACCAGGCTGGAAGGTCATGGTAAAATAACAATTATCCTTGATGATAAGGGTGATGTGGAAAGAGCTTTTTTCCAAGTACCGGAACTTCGCGGATTTGAAGCTTTTTGCGTGGGAAGACCTGCAGAAGATATGCCTCAAATAACATCGCGTATCTGTGGTGTTTGCCCTACTGCTCATCACATGGCGGGGACCAAAGCCCTGGATTCCCTTTTCAAAGTAGAACCCACTCCAACTGCCAGAGCAATTCGTGAACTCTTTTATAACTTGTTTATGTTTGAGGATCACACAATTCACTTTTACTATCTTGGAGGTCCGGATTTTATTGTTGGTCCAGATGCTCCTGCTGGAGAAAGGAATATCCTGGGTGTTATTGAAAAGGTTGGTGTGGATGTTGCTAAACAGGTTATTACCATCAGAAAACGCTGCCGTGATATTATGGCTGAGATTGGCGGAAAAACTATTCATCCTGTTCTCGGGCTTCCGGGTGGTGTGGCAAAAAGAGTAACCGAAGAAACAAGAGATGTTATCAAAGCATTCGCTGCAGATGCGATCGAGTTTGCAAAATTCACCCTGAAGGCTTTTGATGATATCGTTTTAAAAAATAAAGATTATGTTGATCTTATCCTGTCTGATACTTATTATCATAAAACTTATTATATGGGAATGGTCGATGAAAATAACAAGGTCAATTTCTATGATGGAAAGATCAGGATCGTCGATCCGGAAGGTAATCCGGTAGAACTTTTTGCACCGGATGACTATGCGGATATTATTGCTGAACATGTTGAGGATTGGAGTTATATCAAGTTCCCATATCTGCGAAAGATCGGCTGGAAGGGTTTTATTGATGGTGTTAACAGCGGTATTGTGAGAGTTGCCCCCCTGGCAAGACTTAATGCTGCCGACGGTATGGCTACTCCTTTTGCTCAACAGGAATATGAAAGAATGTATTCTACAGTAGGTGGAAAACCATGTCATAACACTCTCGCTTACCATTGGGCTAGATTAGTTGAGATCCTTTATGCTGCTGAAAGAATTAACGAACTTGTCAATTCGGAAGAATTGGTCTCACCTAATACTCGTAATATGAATCTCCAGACTCCCAAAGAAGGAATTGGAATTGTAGAAGCACCACGAGGAACTTTGATCCATCACTATGAATCAGACGAGAGGGGAGTTTTAACTGGTGTTAATCTGATGGTTGCCACATTGTTTAATTCAGCTCCGATATGTATGTCTGTAGAGAAAGCTGCCAAAAAACTTATCAAAGGCGGCAATGTGAATGACGGTTTACTGAATATGGTGGAAATGGCATTCAGAGCTTATGATCCATGTCTCTCCTGTGCTACTCACTCTATTAAGGGAGAAATGCCATTAAATATTTCATTCCAGGATAGACACGGTAAAAAACTCGGTTCAATGAGAAGAGATAGTAACGGAAAAGAATCTGTTTCCTGGAAGTAGTGTTTGATTATTGCACAATAATAGAAAATAAATGTGTAAATTAATTAAACACCGAAAACACTGAAATTCACCGAAAAAAGACTAAATTATTCGGTGTTACTCGGTGGTGAAATAAAAACTTTGAAATTACGATACAATATAACAAAAGGCTGATCTATTTCAGCCTTTTTTTATTATTCAAGTTTTCACAAAGCTTGTCATTCCCGCGAAAGCGGGAATCTCAGCAATCCTAACCTCGTTCGAAGACCGTCCCGGTCGGAGTATGATAAATTTGATTTGAATACATGCAATCCCGAGACTGTCGAAACAACGAAAGTGAATGGACTTGACTTGTAGCAAGACGAGAACATTCAAAAGAACATTTTAAAACCCGAGTCGGGTTTTTTAGTTTCCGGAACTTCGGAAGTTTATTTCATTTGAGTAAAACTTAGAGAGGAATGGATAAAATTATTGACTTTAAAAACAGTAAATAAATTTTCGAAAAAAAACTAAGAGGTATAAAATTAAAAAGGAGTTAAAAATGACGGAAAGAAAATGGACGAATGGAAGTTATTTTGGTTATCTTTACATTGCTTTTGCAGGTTTAACAGATAACGAACTTTCTGATGTTGAAAAGGGTGAAATTGTTAATTGCGTTGTGGAATGGTGGCCCGAGCAAAGAGATGATGTAATCGATGAAATTGATAAAGCCTGGAAATGGGTTGATGAAGATTTGAAAGCGGGTGGAATCGAGCTTGTAGTTGATAATGTTCTCAATATTGCTCAGGAACTTAAAGAAGAGTATAAAGAGAAATCACGAAAAGCTATTTTGAATGATTTGGTCAGAATTGCAGTTGCAGATAATAATTTTCATGAAAATGAAAAAGACTGGATTCGAAAAATAGCAGAAATCTTCGGGATAGATTTTAGAGTATAGCTCTGCTTGTACTATTTTAGAAACCCCCATATATTCCCTGAATGTAATAATGGGGGTTCTTTTTATACAGCAAATAAACTACATTCCGAAACTTTCTTTCAAATTCTCCGATAAAAGAAGGTTCGGAAGGTTCAGGGTTCAAAGTTCAGGGTTCAGGATTTCCCGTGTTCTCGTGTTCCCTGATTCACGTGTTCACGGGTTGAGAGGGTTGGGATGATAAAAGTTTACCTGCCGAAGGCACGGTCTCTTCAAAACAAGATTGACAGAAAAAATACCAATTTTTTTATAGAAATGGATTGGACGAAATATGAAAAGATCAATATTATTATTATTTTTATTATTAGTTTTGATGGCTTGCCAGAAATCTATTCCAGAATTCGATAAGAATAGAGCTTTCTCTTTTTTGGAAGAACAATGCAATTTGGGTCCTCGTTATCCTGGTTCAGATGAAATAGAGCTTTGCCGGAATTACATAACATCCTCGTTAAGTAAATTTGGCTTCACAATTGAAGAGCAGAAGTTTGAAGTAATGATTGATGAAAAGGAAGTTGAAGGCGTAAATATTATCGCTCATTTCAATCCCCGCATGAGCCGAAGAATTTTGCTCGGAGCACATTATGATACGCGACCGTGGGCGGATAAAGAAGAAGATGAAACTTTGCATAATACACCCATAATCGGAGCAAACGATGCTGGTTCAGGAGTGGCGGTTCTGCTGGAAATCGCTTCCATAATATCTAAAAAAGAACCAAAACAATTTGGCATCGATTTTGTTTTCTTTGATTTGGAAGATATGGGAAGTTATGGTAATAATGAAAGCTGGTGTCTCGGTTCTACTTATTTTGCTGAGAATTACTCTAAGGCAAAACCGGAAAAAGCTGTTATTATCGATATGATCGGAGATGCTGATCTCAGTATTAATCTGGATTACTATTCTTATCATAATTCTCCAAATCTGGTTAATGAAGTTTGGAATATTGCAGAGGAGCTTGGTTTTTCTGTCTTTAAATCCAGGATCCAGAATATTATTTATGATGACCATTATCCTTTGATTAAAGCTGGTTTTAATGCAATTCTAATCATTGATTTCGAGTATCCTTATTGGCATACTTTAGAGGATACTCAGGATAAATGCTCTCCTGAATCTTTGTACTACGTCGGACAGACAGTTTTAAACCTGATCTATAAAGAAGAATGAAAAAATTTTTCAATAGCATCTTAACCGAAGACGAGCAGAAGATTCTATTATTCCTGGTCTTTTTTGCCCTTTTGGGATTGAGTTTACATTTCAGTGGTTTAATCGCTGCTGAAGATGCAACTCCTGCTGATAGCATAAACTTTGAAAAAGATTATGAAATAAAATATGATTTGAATTCAGTTACTTTAGAGGAACTAAAAACTATTCCCAAAATCGGTGAGAAAAAAGCAAAAGACATTCTTTCCTTTAGAGAGCAAAATGGATTTGGAAGCAGAGAAGATCTGATGAAAATAAAAGGAATCGGCGAAAAGACATTCCTGAAAATTAAAGATTATTTCTATGAATTTGAAGGTGAGAAAAAGAATTTTGGAGAAAATGAACTTTTCGAACAAGAGATAATTATCACAAAAATCAATATAAACACAGCTTATGAAGAAGACTTGATAACCTTGATTGGAATTGGTCCATCCAAAGCAAAAAGAATTATTGAATTAAGACAGAAACTGGGAAAATTCAGCGACATAAATCAGCTTTTAGAGGTAAAAGGAATCGGCCCTAAAACACTTGATAAATTCAGAAAACAGATTTATCTGGGAGATGAATAATGTTAAGGGAAAAAACAACTCCCACAATAACTTTGGCAGAACTTTACGAATCTCAGAATCACCTGATGGATGCACTCTTGATCTACAAATATTTGAAGAAAGAAAATCCATCTGAGGAGATAAAGGAGAAAATTGATAAACTGGAAAATAAGATATTTTCAGAGATAGAATCCCAATACCTGAGTGTGATCCAAAAAGTATTTACTCCTGAAGAACGTAAATTTTTCCAAATCTTACCTCATACCCAATTTCTGGAATTCAAAAAAATAGTTGAACAAGACAAATATAGAGATATAATATCTGATGAACTGGAAAAAGAAGAAAAATAAAATACCTGCGAAATAAGCTAAATAACGCGAAAAAAGACAAAATTTATAAGCTTATTCTTTCGTGACTTTCGCGTGTTTAGCGGGAGAAAAAAGGGGTGAGATGAGAATAATTTCCGGTAAATATAAAAAAGCAAATTTATTTTCTGTTCCCGGAAAGACAGCACGTCCGACTACAGATTATTTGAAAGAAGTCATCTTTTCTGTTTTGTATGATTGCGCAGATAAAAAGGTGCTCGATCTGTTTGCGGGCAGTGGTGCTCTCGGTTTAGAAGCTTTGAGCAGGGGTGCTGAAAAAGCTGTATTTGTAGATTTATCCGACAAGGCAATCAAAACGATAAAACAGAATATCAGTAAACTGAAATGTGAGAAAGATTGTAGAATTTATAAGAAACGGGTCAGTTCTTTCCTGATAAAAACAACCGAGAAATTCGATTTGATTTTCCTGGACCCTCCATATGATAAAAATCTGGTAAATTCTACAATTGAATTAATTTTTAAAAAAGGATTATTGAATGCTGATGGAAAAATTATTGTAGAGTATTCAAAAAATGAAAAGATATCAGAAGAATTGCAACCTTCTACTGATTATGAGAAAGAATCGGGAAGAACAACAATAACGATTTTGAGCTTAAATAAATCAGAGACTTGACTTATCCGGCAACTGCCGGAGAACTTAACTCAATTTTTTAAATTGTGAGAGGTAAAAGAATGAAAATCTATAATTCTCTATCGCGATCGCGAAAAAAAGAAGAATTTATTCCGATTGAACCCGGAAAAGTGAAGATGTATGTTTGCGGTCCTACTGTTTATAACTATTTTCATATAGGCAATGCACGCACTTTTTTATTTTTCGATGTGGTTAGAAGATATTTTGAATTCAAAGGTTATGAAGTGATTTATGTGCAAAATATAACTGATATCGATGACAAACTTATCAAGCAATCCATCAAAGAAAAAATTCCGTTTTCAGAAATTGCAGAAAAATATATTAAAGCATTTTTTGATGATATCAAAGCTCTTGGTCTGAAGGAAGCAACTTTCTATCCCAAAGCAACAGAGTATATGAATGAAATGATCGATTTGATAGCAGAGCTGGAGAAAAAAGGTTTCGCTTATGAGAAGAATGGAGATGTTTATTTTTCAGTAAATTCATTTAAGGATTATGGAAAACTTTCCGAGAAAAAACTGGATGAACTAAAGACCGGTGCACGTGTTGAAGCAAATCTTCAGAAGAGACATCCGGCAGATTTTACTCTCTGGAAAAAAGCTAAACCGAATGAACCGAGTTGGCAAAGTCCATGGGGAAAAGGTCGCCCCGGCTGGCATACTGAATGTGTGGTAATATCTCGAAAAATTCTGGGTGAAAGCTTTGATATTCATTGTGGGGCTGTTGACCTCATTTTCCCGCATCACGAAAATGAGATAGCCCAGGCAGAAGCTTTATCAGGAAAACCATTTGTAAATTATTGGATGCATGGCGGATTTCTGAATATCTCCGGTGAAAAAATGTCAAAGAGCCTGGATAACTTTTTCTTAGCTCGTGATGTGCTGAAAAAGTTCGATGCTGAAGCTATCAGGTTTTTCTTTCTCTCCAAGAATTATCGCAGTTCAATTGATTTTAGCGAAGATATTCTGAAAGAATCTGCTCAAGCTATGAAGAATCTTTATAGTTTTCTAAAGGGAGTTAATTATCTTTCTTTCATGCATGAAAAAGCATGTTATTCAGATGAGCAACTTGAATTTAAAGGTTACTTTGAGGATGCAATGGAAAATGATTTTGGTACAGCAAAAGCAATTGCCATATTATTTACAATTACTCAGAAGATTCAGTGGTATCTCAGATATGATCCCGAGAACCAAGATTATAAGCAATATGCTCATTTGCTGGTTGAGCTGGGTCGGGTTTTAGGATTTTTCAGTAATCTTGAGGAGAAGCTTAAACAAAATTTGAGTGATATATCTGAAGAATTAATCGAATTACTAATTAGATACAGAAGTATATTTAAACAAGAAAAGAACTGGAAATATGCAGATCAGATCAGGGAAGATCTGGATAAACTGGGAATAAAACTGAAAGATACTAAAACCGGAACAGAATGGAGCTTGGATAGATAATTTATTTCAGCAAAATACATTTCCGGGCAACCAATGTTTTGTCATTCACTTTCAATTTATAGAGATAGATTCCTGAGGAGACGGGTTTGTGGTTTTCATCTGTTCCGTTCCAGACAACACACCTCGTTCCCAAACTTCCGTTTGGGAACGCACCAAATGTTTTCACCTTCTGACCCTTTACATTAAAGATTTCAATTTTTGCGTCCTTTGCGTCTTTGCGAGAACTATTAAAAGAAATCGTAGTTTCCTGATTAAACGGGTTTGGGAAGTTTCTCAATTGAAAATTGAATATTGAATATTGAATATTTTCTACATCCACCGTTTCAAGCATTGGAATTAGTACCTGAGTAAATTGCCCATCGAACACTTCTACTTCATATTCGATAACTTCCTCATAAAAGACCCGCTCTGCATAAACATCATAAATACCGGCAGGAAGTTTGTATTGAAAGTTACCAAGACTATCAGAGAAGGTGAATTCTCCTGGTTGATTGTTGATTTTCAGCAACACGTAATCTACAGGTTCTCCGGTTGTTGGATTGTAGGTAAAACCCTCGATGCCACCAAAAGAAGGTGAATTATACTCATAAGGACCAATATCTATAATTGCTGTTCCATTATTATCTCCATCCCAGACTCTATGATTGTAATCCATATCGAATGGATAATAATAACCCAGAGTATCGAAACCTGCATCTATTGCCAGGCTGCCTTCTATAAGATGAAAATCTCCATTTTGTATATCTTCGAAAAGAGTTTGTGCCTGCAGGGAATCTACAATGATATTTCCACCACCGTCGATCAATGGATATTCTAACTCGAAATCGATTATGCAGTTGCGGAAGACGGGATTGCCACTAATTGGGAAATAGTTTATTTCTTCATTTTCTATAAAAACACAATTGTTGTATGTGACAGTACCACCACTTCCGATTGCATAATCATTATTAATAGTTAAATTGTTTTGGCAGGATATATTTCTCCAGCTTACCTCTACACCAACATAATTGCCGTTAAATGAAATATTATTACTAACCTCAAGATAACCTGGTAATCGGAAATTTCCGTTATTTGAGATATTATTATACGCTTTCCCTGTATTATGAATACCTGAATAAAGATCACACCCCTCAAAATAATTATCCGTAATCTCCACATAAGCATCATCTATATCGATACCATCATTACCACCGATAAAATTGTTCTTTTTGATGTAAATGGAATTATCTTCTTCACCTCCAAAAATTCCACCACTGTAATCACAGTTTATAAATTCATTATTGTAAATATAAGATCCAAAATCTGACTCCATGTCAGCATGAATTCCTGACTCTCCTAAAAAAAAATTATCTAGTATATAAGCATGAGTATTACTTCTAATATCAACATGCCCCCAAGATACATCTGTTTCCATAAATGAATTTCCGGCAAGAAGTACCATACATGATTCGGTTGTAACACTTGGTGAAATACTTACTCCTCCTTTAACATGATATCCAGGATAAGATGGGCTAATATTATCTATATTATAAAAATCGTTGTCTTTTATTATTATTCTTTCAGTGAAGAACTGTGCATTTACCCCTGTAAAATTATCTACAAAATCACAGTGTTCAATTATAGCTTCCTCATTGTATATACTGATAGCCGCATTCGGAATTATCCCAAGAACAATAAGAAGATAAGCTGAATATTCAAAATGACAGTATTTAAAACTGCATAAATCTGCAAATTCAGTGAGATAAATTATACCCCAGTGATAATACAATGAATCCTGAATTCGTGTAAAAGTTATGGGTTCTTCTTCAGTTCCATCAGCAATTAATTTACCATCTACCTGTAGCATTTTAGCAATGTTTGCGCCATTGTAATATACAAAATTATCCATATCCTGGTAATTTGCTAAACGAGCAGCATTAAATTTTACAATTGTTCCCGGAAGAATTGTTAGTGTTACATCATAATCTACATAAACATCGTCGATAACATGATAAGGGTTATTATCCGGAGACCAGGTTGTATCTTCGGTGAGGTGACCTTCTACCTCTATCGAGGAAAGATTAAAGGTAAAAAGACAAAAGAAGAAAAGCAAAAAGCAAAAAGCAAAAAGGCGAAAGGAGAAAGGAAAAAGAAGAAGAAATCTCATAAAAACCTACCTTTAAAATTTATTTATCTAATCAAACATCTAAATCTGTTATTCATAGGTCAAGAAAAAGCGTCTCTACCCACATTCGATTGAATACGGGTAGAGACTGTTTATTTGCTTCGAGTCGTCGTAATGCTTCCCCTGGTACAGTCATTCTTCCTTACAGGGTAAACTTAAGACTCGAAACTATTTGAGTAGAAGCATTTTTTTCACTTGAGTTTCTTTACCTGATGACATTTTATAGAAATACAAACCTGATGCAACGGATTGGTAATTTTCATCAGTACCATTCCATACAATTGAAGATTGATTATTGCCTGCCCCGTAAGGAGCTTGCGATTGTTCGGGGAATATTGAATATTGTTTTATCTTTTGACCTTTGATATTAAAGATTTCTATTCGTGAATTTTCGTGTAAATTCGTGGTTTCAAAATAAATAGTTGTGGATGGATTAAACGGATTAGGATAATTAAAAATATAATTTGATTGGCTAACAATTTCCTCTTCTACACTCTGGATATTTTCTACGGAAGCTAAAGTTAAATGGTCATATTCTGAGATAATGATCAAATCATCATTCAGGAAAAAGGTCTGTTCAAAACCAAACCATGTATCTATAATGTTGAAATTCTGATCAAGTATCGAAACTCTTATAGCTGAATCAAAAACATACTGCGAATTGCCATTATAACTGGGCAAACCAGGCGCATCACTATTATAATAATATGGTATATTTCCAATAATTTGCGGATCATCAGCATTAGTACAATCTATAATCGGACCATTTTCATAAGGATAGATCAATTGATTCTGGCAGAAAAAAACATTTGAAACCGTTAGTGTTTGGAAAGTTGTTAATAAAGACAAATCATTGTTTTCAATTTTATGATAATAGGTTATGTTTTCAGTTTTGTCGAAGATTGCTATATAAGTCTCATCTATTAATAAAATGCCAATATTGAAATATGTATATGGCTCCAATTCAAAAATGTGGATTAAACTAAGTTCAAAATTGTCATCAACTTCATAATAATAGACATACATCAAATCATCGGAGAATGTTATAGTCACTAACCTATCATAATACCAATCTGCTACATATACCGGATATCCGAGATCATAGGAACTGACATTTGTTATTCCTTCTTCATCAAAAATAACTACTTCTATAGATGTATCGTAACCATAGAAAATAATGTTATCCGTATCATCTCGTCTTTGTATTTTTTGATACCAGGAATTCGAAGAGAAATCGAGGAATTCTCCAGTTTCGATATCAAATATCAAATAATTTGAATCATTAAGATTTTGCAAAAGGATAAATCTGTTTTTCAGCACGTCCCTCGCATTGAAACTATCAAGCTCAAAAAAAGTGTAAATAGGATCCAGGTTATCATTAATCAGAAAATTTTCTTCACGTCCGAAAACAATGAAATTAGCATCGAAAGGTATATAATCAAAAGCCCATTGATTGTAATTTCTTTCAGCAAGAAATGCTAATTGGCCATTTTGAAAGTTATATCTCATAATACCAAAATTGGAATTGTTATTTTCAAACCAGCATGCCCCTAAATATAATTGATCATTAATTTGATAACATATTGGAGAATAAGGTGTTACCGGCATCGAAATTGAATCCACCTCTTCAAAATGAGAATCATCAACTATTTCATAAACCTTCAATACACCATCTATTTCGTTGTGAAAGTAGATCAGCGCATAATTCTGGAAGATGTATGCTCCAAAAATATGATAACTTGGCATTTGATTATATATTACCGGATTCAAGTTGAAAACCTCTAATTCACTTTCATAGCAATATGAGATTGATCCATCATAATGGTAAAAATAGAGCAAATTTTCATGTTTAGTTATTTTTAATATGAAATCTTGAATGTATAGATTATGATATCCCACTAATTGAGGTTCATCTTCAATATTGTATATCTCAATTTCTTGATGTTGAAAATTTTCTCCAATATAATAAGATGCTGTCCAGAAAAGGAAATCTTCAAAAAGGTAACTACCACTATGCGCGTAGATATTGTTTTCATTTGAAACCAAACCAATTGTTTGCAGATATTCAAGTTGTTGATTTTGATAATGATAGACTTCTAATCCATTATACATGGTTGGAATAAATAAACTGTTTTGTCTTATCAATGGTCGTTGAGCTATTACATGATTAATATAGAAAGTGTTTAGTATTTCATATTCAGTTTCATTATATTCTATTTCGCGAATTGTTTTTCCAGCAAAAGTTAAAAAATTATTTCCCTCCAAATGAATAGTGTAGGTGGCATTAATTACATCGAGAGGAATTCGCTCTATGACTTCATAATCTGAAAATAAATAAGAAAAAAATACATAAAAAAGGAATAAAAAAAGTAAGATGCTTTTTTTCATTTGATCTTCTATTTCAGCAAGATACATTTCCGGGCAGCCATTGTTTTATCATCCACTTTCAGTTTATAGAGATAGATTCCTGATGAGACTGATTTGTTATTATCATCTGTTCCGTCCCAAACCACCGAATGCTGCCCTGATGAAAGCAGAGATGCTGAATTGCTGAGAAGCTGTTTAACTTTCTGACCCTTAAAATTAAATACTGTGAGTTCTACATTACTTTGATTTGGAATCGAGAAAGATATTATTGTTTCAGGATTGAAGGGATTGGGATAATTCTTCAGAAATGGATTGATATCTACAATATCATCCTCTATTGCAGTAGTATCATAATGAAAGATGCGGCAGGAATTTTGATCTAAAATATAAAAATAATATTCTCCGTTTTGTTGAAAAGTATAAAGGTCTTCTGTTCTATTCCAAACTGGAAATTCCTGAATTTCAAGAGCTGTACCTGTTGTTGCTATATTGCTGATATCAAAGGCGTAAGTATCACTAAAACCGGCAAAGAGAATTCCGTTCTCTGCATCTATGGAAACAACACCCAAATTATCTAATTCTGCAAATAAAATTGGATTCTCCGGCTGGGAAATATCATAAACTTTATTTTCGAAGATAAAATCATTGGACCCGAGAAATAGTAAATTTTCATAAATTCCATAAGATAAAAAGTAAGAATAATCTTCAATTTCAATTTCATGCACAACACTCATTTGAGTTATATCATCGATATTAGCGAGAACCAACATCTTTCCCTGTCCGACAATATAAGCCACATTACCATAAAAGATAAATTCAGCATAATTTATCTCAGGAATTTCCAAAGTAAATATCTCTTCCAGCTTATCATCTTCATCTAAAGTATAAAGCCGCAAAGTATCATTTTCAGTAAGAAAGAAGCCATAATCAGGATGGTAATGCAATCCATCAATCCAGATATCTTGACTATAAAGCCGGTCCAGCTCTTCCAGACTGCCATCCGGCATAATCCTGAAAACCACATTTGATAATTTTTCTAATAAGATGTCAGAACCATAAGCAATCAGGATATCACCCGCACCGGTAAGCTTACGATTGGTTAGATCGAACCAGTAGTATGCCATTAGTTCGGGATTGGCAGGATTAGACACATT
>JABMPU010000107.1 GCA_013203665.1 Armatimonadota bacterium | reverse complement strand
CGAAGAATCTCATTATAAGCGGAGATCCTTCGATGGAAAAGCAAGAAGAATTTCTCCAGTCTTCGCTAGCTTCGACTTGGCAAGCAGGATGACAAAAACACTCTATTTTGCAGAACTCTTAAACTATTTTGTTTTTACGTCACCATTCCTAATATCTTATTCGTCTTTTCAATAAACGATTGTAATTCCTTACCGGAAAATTGTTTCTGTTCCAGCAATGCCAATTCATGAATGTAATTAACCAGCAATTCGACCTCTTCGGTTTTTCCGTTAGCATCAAACTGCAGAATTTTCTTCACTGTATCATTTTCAGGATTCACCACAATTGTATGATTCTTGAGCATATCAGAATCTTTGCCTTGAGAGAGATAATTCATTTCCTGAAAGCGACGCATAAATTCATTAAACACAACCATTGCCGGTATTTTGTCAGCTTTCAGATATTTCACTTCTGTTGTAGTGGTAAGATATAATTTACTCAAAATTTCAGAGTACGCTTCTTTGCCTAATTTTTCCCGGATATTTGCGGGAATATCATAAGGTTTGAAATACGTAAAATCTTTTTCGGTTCTAACAAAAGGAGCTAAAGTATTGATTGCTTCAGGAAATTTTTTAATGAATTTTGCATAATCATCTTTATGGAAACTGGCTTCGATCTTATCATTCAAAGTTCGGTCAAATATTTCTTTTATTCTTTCGGAAACTGTTCTATTGGACGCATCTACAATTTCAGTTTTGTCCTTATCAATCAGGTTTTCGTTGATTTCAGAATCGATCCGAACAAAAGTAACATCGTGGTTCTTCATTTCTAAGTGTTGGAATAAATGGCTGTCTATAAGGGCGTTGGCAAAAATAACTTCAACCCCTTGTTCCTTCATCAGATTCAGATAGGTAACTTGTGTATCTTCGCTGGATGCATAAAAGATCTTTTGCGGTTTATCTTTGGTTTTATTTCGCTCCTGGTATTCTTTGATGGTAATATAATCGTCTTGAGTAGATTTGAAAATAATGTGATCTTTCATGGATTCGGAAAATTTCTCATCAGTCAGCATACCATACTTGATAAAATGATGAATATCCTCCCAGAAACCTTCGTATTTTTTCCTGTCTTCTTTGAAAATATCCTTCAAACTATCAGCAATTTTTTTGATAATATACTGAGAAATCTTTTTAACCTGTTTATCGTGCTGCAGAAAACTTCGAGATACATTTAAGGGGATTTCAGGAATATCGATCCCACCTTTAAGGAGCAAAAGAAATTCCGGTATGAAGTCTTTCAAACCATCAGCAACAAATACATTATTACAGAAAAGTTTAACCTTTCCCTGATTCAAATCGAGTTGGTTTTTTATTTTTGGAAAATAGAGAATACCTTTTAGATTAAAAGGGAAATCCACATTAAGATGAATCCAGAAAAGCGGATCTTCATAATCGTGAAAAAGCTTTTTATAAAACTCTTTATACTCTTCTTCCTTCACATCTTTCGGTTTACGATTCCACAAAGCTTCCTTCTGATTTATTGCTTCTTTTTCCTTATTAAGAAATATTGGGAAAGGCAGGAAAGTCGAATATTTTTCAATCAAATCGCGAACCTTAGAATCTTCTAAATACTCTTCGTTTTCTTTATTAAAATGAACTGTAACCGTAGTTCCGATTTCTTTTCTTTTTCCCAGCTCAGATTTATATTCAGCTTCTCCCTCACATTCCCAGAATGCCGGTTTTGAACCTTTTTTAAAGGATAGAGAATCAATCGTAACCTTCTTGGCAACCATGAAAGATGAATAAAATCCTAATCCAAAATGCCCAATAATTGATGACTGTTTGTCTTTGTATTTTTCGATGAAGTCCTCAGCACCTGAAAAAGCAATCTGATTGATGTATTTTTTAATTTCAGAGGCTGTCATTCCGATACCATAATCAATAATCTGCAGCGTTTTCTTCTTCTTATTAATTTTAACTTCAATTTTTAGCTCTTCCTCTTTCAGTTCCGGTTGGATTGCCTTTCTCTTGCTCATCGCATCTACAGCATTAGAAATTAACTCTCTTAAAAAAATGTCATGCTCTGAATAAAGCCACTTTTTTATGATCGGGAAGATGTTCTCTGTATGAATGGAAAGCTTTCCTGATTTTGTATCTGGCATTTTAAATCTCCTTTTTTTACTTTGATTTTTTGAAGCTGACTTTTTTATCCACGAATTACACGAATTTACACAAATTTGTTTTTTCCAAACTTAATATAATTTTTCTCTTTATACAAAATTAATAATTCGCGCCCATTCGTGAAATTCGTGGACACTCCTAATTCTTAATCTGCGTCTTTATTGTTTTCCCTCGCTGGTTTGTCAAATATTTTTTAGCGGTCTTTGGGAGAGAGTGCTATTTTGTCGTTTATTAAAATTATAAATTCTCTTGAATCAGGTAATCAATATCGTTTTCCGCTTCTTTGTAAGTATCTTTCAAAATCTTTTGTAAAGCCTTCTTCTGAATTTGACGAACTCTTTCTCTGGAAAGACCTAACTCTTCTGCTATTTGAGCAAAATTTCTATTGTCTTGTCCTTCTAAACCAAAATATTCTTTCACAATATAAGCTGCTCGCGAAGGTAATTCTTCCAAAGATTTTTCTATACTATCTTGAATTCTTTCCCGATAATAAAGTGTTTGAGGATTAAACGAATCTTCATCTGCCAGGAATTCACCTAATCGCACTTTTTCATGTTTACTTGTATAGCTTGTATCCTCCATAGAAACAGTTCTCACAATTTCTTTTGATATTTTTTTGATAGTTTTTTCATCCAGATTTGTTAGTTTTGCAATCTCTTTTAAGGAAGCATTTTTACCGGTTTCCATAAAGATTTTATCTCTTGCCATCTTAATTTTGTTAGCAATATTTGCTTTTCCCAAAGGCATTCTGATTATTGAAGTTTTTTCGGAAAGGGCAAAAAGGATTCTCTGCCTAATCCACCAGACAGCATAAGAAATCAGTTTATTATGTTGTTCAGGTTCAAATTTTTCGATAGCCCTCATCAAGCCCATATTGCCTTCACTGATCAATTCTGCCAAGCTCAATCCTCTATTTTGATAGCGGGAAGCAATTTTAACTACAAATTTCAGATTGGATGTAACCAGCTTATCGATTGCTTTCTTATCACCTTTTTTAGCTTTTATGGCAAGTTCATTTTCCTCTTCCCTGGAAAGAGGTTTTATTTTTGAGATATCCTTCAAATAGCTTTGCAAAGCTTTATCTTCAAAAACATTTTCAAACATTATTCAGCCTTAAATTTGGAATTCGTTTTTGTGGTCATAAATAAAATCCAGCAGCTCATCATTGGACATTTTCAATTTCCTGGAAAGAGCCAAAACAATTTTCACACCTGAAAGATTCAAACCAATTTCTTGCGTAAGAGTTATAATAATAGTTATTTTCATTATATCGTTGTTCGAAAATATTCTTGTGTTATTCTCTGTTCTTTGAGGTTTAAACAAATTTTTTCTCTCATACATTCTTATTGTCTGATCGTGAATACCAAGTTTTTTGGCTACTTCTCCAATCAGAAACATATCTTTTCTCTTCTTCATATTTACCTCGCTTTTTACAAATTTGGTAAAACCTCTCTGGGATTGATTGCTTTTCCTTTTACCCTATATTCAAAATGCAGATGAGGACCTGATGTTGTGCCTGTTTCTCCAATTGTTGCAATCGGTTGACCTTGCTTCACCTTCTCACCCAATCTTACCAGATTAGTCTCATTATGAGCATAAATCGTCATCACATAACCTTTGTGCTCCAAAATAATAACATTGCCGTAACCTCTTTGTGTACCTGCAAAAGCGACCGTTCCATTAAGAACTGCGTAAACAGGTTCACCAATTGAAGCAGCAATATCAATGCCTTTGTGCACCATCCCATTTCTATTGCCAAATTCGGATGTTACTATTCCTTGCACAGGTGCAATTAATTCGCCTTTTTTGTAGGATTTCACCCAAATATCTTTGCGGATATCAGGTATTTTCTCTTTGGCTTTCTCCTTAGTTGGAGGTTTCTTTTCAATCTTCTCTTCAATCTCTTTAGAAACAAATACATTATGGTCGGATTCGAGCCATAATTTTTGTCCGTAATTCAGCTTGAAAGTTTTTAGATCATTATATTCCAGAATCTGCATAACTTCCAGGTTGTACATCTTGGCAATGCGATGGATTGATTCGTTTTTTCTAACTGTATGAATTTTACTTTCCGGAATAGAACGAACAGTTACAAATTCACTTTTTCTTATAGGTCTGGGAAATAAATGAATTTTCTGACCTGCAAAAATGCGGTCTGACTTTAAATTATTATATAATTTCAGATTTTCTTTTGATATGTTATATTTACGGCTGATATTAGATAAATCCTCATTTTGTTGAACAATGTGATATTCTTTTGACGGTGTGTAATAAATAGGATTACTTGATAAAACACAACCTGCAATGAAAAAAGAAAAGGCAAACGCAATTAAGAAACAATAGGTAATAATTGGTTTCGTTTTTTTTTTATAAAATGCGATCTTCATCTGATATTTCTTGCTTATGCACATCGCCCTTAATATTCAACAGTAAATTCTTCATATTCTTTTGTAGAAATCAATTCATTAATTTGAATATCGGAAACATGAGACATCATTGGTCCTTTGCGAAGTTCTTCAATAAACTTCTTTGTATTTTCACCAATAGCGATCACCTTAACTCTCTCATCCATAAGGTTTTTAACATAACCTTTTATATCATACGATTGGGCTTGATAATAAACAAAATAACGATATCCCACACCTTGAACTCTTCCTGAAATATAAATTTCATGCTTTTTCATTTTAATTCTCTGTTTCAAAATAAATATCTGAGTGAGTTATTGTCAAATTTAATTTCTTTTCAACACCATAGAGATGCATCTATTTTATTGCCATTAAAGAAGTTAAATGTTCTTCTTAATTTAATAAAATCAACCTGTTGTTTGGATGGATTACTTTTTCGTTTTCATCTTCCCCTTTCTCTTGATCAAGTGAGTTTCATGGTTTTCAAATCCATATGTTTGGAATTGATAAAAAAATCAAAAAGATTATAATTTATATTTCACTTCGTATTAATGCAAATTTTCTGAAGGTTATTTTCATTTTTACTGAAGCTTCATTAGTTTCACGTGAAACGCAAGCACGTGATTTCTATTTCATTTATAAAAATCAAAAAAATGACAAAAGTAGTTTAAATTCATAACAAAACTGAGTTGTTCGTCCTGAACAAAAAAGCGATCTGTTCCAATCCAGAATAAAAGCCTTTTAAAAGATTTAAACATTAAAAAAAGAAATCTAATATTTCTTGTTTTTCACCAATAAATGTCTTCTAACTTCTTGTATTACAATTAGTTAAGCGTATTTCATTGCGATCTGAATCATTCAATATTACTGCGATATCTGAACTCTATTAAAAATTACTTATATCCTTTGAATTCGCATTAAAGCTTAATTGGTCTTGACACCTGATTCTCATTTAGAAATTTGAAAATGATGTTTCAGGAGCAACTATGTCAAAACAAGTTTTTGAAGATTTTTTAAGAAAACACATCGATCAAAAAGATTATGATAGAGTTATTCACACATTTGAGGAATACCTGGAAGCGTTAAAAAATGAAAATACGAAAGTGAATTTAGTTTCACGTGAAACGCAAGCACGTGATTATTGGAGTAAACATTTTTTAGATTCAATTTTATTAATTCGTTTTTTAAATTTTTCAGAAAAAATAATTCTCGACTTTGGAACAGGTGGTGGATTGCCTGGAATACCGCTTAAAATCATATTCCCGGACGCTTCTGTTTACCTGCTCGATTCACGACAAAAAAAAGTTGGTTCTATTAGAAATATTATCAAAAAGCTTGACTTAAAAAGATGTTTCACGATTGTTTCACGGTTGGAAGACTTGCAAGATAACTGGGCAAACACATTTGACATTATTGTTTGCCGTGCTGTTAAGATTCTTCCCGAATACAAAAACAAAATGTTTCAGCTTCTAAAAGATGGCGGAAGAATTTATCTGTATAAGAGTAAGAAGTTAGATGACATCGCGCAGTTTAAGAACTACAAGATTTATGATGTCAGTCATCAAAGTATTGGAGAAAGAAAAATTATCGAGATAATGTGTCCTAAGTAATTGACATGTAGCAACTTAGACTCATTTGTTAGTGCTAAATGAATAGAATAATAGCAGTCGTAAATCAAAAAGGCGGTGTTGGTAAAACAACAACCTCCATAAACCTGGCAGCAGGTTTGGCAATATTTGAGAAAAAAACTTTGCTCATCGATTTCGACCCGCAAGGTAACTGCTCCAGTGGGCTGGGAATTGAGCGAGAAAATCCAAATATTTATGAAGTGATCATTGGCAAATCTTCTTTGGAGCAGGTAACTAAAACATCGCCTGTTTTGGAAAAACTGGACATTGCTCCTGCAAATATGGATTTAAGCGGTGCTGAAGTAGAGCTTGTGAAAGAATACTCAAGGGAATATAAATTGAAAGAAGCGCTCGGTTCAATGGCTGATATTTATGATTTTATTCTAATCGATTGTCCTCCTTCATTAGGACTTTTAACTGTAAATGCCTTGACCGCTGCCACAGATGTGATCATTCCCATCCAATGTGAATATTATGCTTTGGAAGGAGTGAGTCAGCTTTTAACAACCATCCGTTTGATAAAAAAGGATTTGAACCCAAATTTAGAAATTTTGGGTATTCTTCTTACAATGTATGATAGAAGATTAAATCTTTCTCACCAGGTGGCAAAAGAGGTAAAAAGATATTTTTTAGAAAAAGTGTTTTCTACCATCATACACAGAAATGTGAAATTGGGTGAAGCTCCGAGTTTTGAAAAATCGATCTTTCATTATGACATAAAATCTACCGGTTCAAAAAATTATTTAAATTTAGCAAAGGAAGTGATAGCATTATGACTAATTTAGGAAGAGGTTTAGACGCATTAATAAGCACGTCTTCAGATCCTGTTGATAAAAGTGCGGGGATTGCTACCATAAATGTTAATCAAGTTGTACCGAATCGATTCCAACCGCGTAAGGTTTTTGATCAGAAAAAATTAAAGGAATTGTCCGAATCCTTAATTAAAAATGGAATCATTCAACCGATCATTGTTACCCGGCGTGATGAAGGTCAATATGAACTGGTTGCCGGAGAACGCAGATTGCAAGCTGCAAAAATGGCTGGGATCGATAAAGTTCCGGTAATTATCAGAAGCCTTTCTGAAAGTGAACAGCTTCAGCTTGCTCTCATCGAAAACATTCAGCGGGAAGACCTGAATGCAATCGAAGAAGCTCTCGCCTACAATCAACTGTGTGAACAATTTAATTACACTCATACTAAAATTGCTGAAATCGTTGGAAAAGACCGTGTAACAATCACAAATTATATTCGGCTTCTTAAACTAAGTGAAAAAATCCAAAAAATGCTTTTAGAAAACAAACTGACTCCGGGACACGCTCGCGCAATTCTACAAGTTGCCCAACATCTTCAAGATGACTTTGCCGATTCTATAGTAGTAAATAATTTATCTGTTCGTAAAACCGAATTAAAGGCAAAAAAAATCAAAAGGACCGGTGCTGTAGATATAGTGTTGCCGCTATTTGCCGAGGAAGAAGAAAATCCTAACCGAATACATGAAGAACATCTGAGCAAAATATATAACGGCAAGGTTACTATCTCGCCAAACTCATCAAAGGGAAAAATCTGTTTTCATTACTATTCGGAAAATGAACTTAACCTGCTTTTAAAATCTTTTGATAAACAATGGTAAAAAAGCTTCCCTTATTTTTTTTATCCGTCTTATTAATAGTTTTTATTTATTTACATTTCAGAGTAACTATAAGATTAGAAAAAAAAATTAATCTTCAAGAACAAGATATTGAAGCATCTTTAAAGTATATAGAAAAGTTAACGGCAAAATTGAATCAACAACAGCCTTTGAATGAAGAAATCACAAAATCAGAAAAACTCCGTAAAATGCTTGAAGGCTATTTAAATGAAAAAAAAGAAGGAAATTCAGAGAAAAAATTAAAAGTTACAATTGATGAATTACAGGATGAATTAAATAAATATGAGTTAAGAAAAAGATTCATCCCGGATATCACACCAGTGAGTGGGGAATATGCTGTTAGCCAAAGATTTTTCCAAAAACATCCGGCCATTGATTTTGCAGCTTCAGTGGGAACAGAAGTAATTGCATCTGCTGCTGGAGAAGTGATTTCCGTTTATGAAGATAAATATTTTGGGAATGTGATCCTGATCGACCATCTCAACGGTTATTCAACACTTTACGCACATCTGGCAAAAGCTTTAGTTCCTTCCAAACGTTTTGTACAAAAAGGAGAAGTGATTGCGTTGGTAGGAAATACGGGAAACAGCACAGCTCCACATCTTCATTTTGAAATAATGCTAAATGAAAAACATCTCGATCCTGACAGCTTATTAATAGATATTGAAACCGAATAATGAGGTGTCCACGAATTTCACGAATGGGCAAGAATTTTTTTAATTTTGTGATAAAGAATATATTTATATTATGTCTGGAAAAAAATCAATTCGTGAAATTAGTGTAATTCGTGGATAAAAAAATGTGGATAAATCTGAAACCCTCTGATAAAGAAATAATTAAACATCTCGGTTTGCTTACTCAATTGGGATTAACAGTCATTTCCTCCATCCTGATTTTATTTTTTCTTTTTTTGTATCTAGATAAAAGATTTGAGACAAATGGCATCCTGATGGCAGTTGGAATCGTGTTGGGTGTAGTCACCGGTGTTTACTCAGCATACAGAATCCTGAAGAAATTCTATGAAAAACCGTGAGTATGTAAAGCGAGTTGTCCTGATTATTTTCTTGACAAACCTGCCTGCAATTTTCGCTTTATTCTTTTTTTTCAAAGAATCTATTGCCTGGATTTGTGGTTCTTTAATAAGTGCAGTGAATTTTGTTTGGATGGCAAGAAATGCCAGAAAAAGTTTTGGTTTAGAAGAAAATAAATCAAAACTTAACTCTACAAAAGGTTTTTTCTTGCGATATTTTGTATTGATAATTTATTCGGTAATTGTAGTAAAATTCATAAAACCGAATATCATAGTTTTCGGAATGGGATTATTAGCTGCTCAGATGGCTATCTACATAAATGAAATCTATGAGAGAGTGAAAAGGAATAAATATTTTCGAGGATAAATTTGATGTCCACGAATTTCACGAATGGACACGAATTTTCTTATTTTTACGAAAAGAGAAAATATAATGTTATGTTTTGGAAAAAATCGTTTTGTAATATTTAGTGTAATTAGTGGATAAAAAATATGGTGGAAATATTCTATAAAGAGGAATCTTATAAAATAATCGGAGCTTGTATTGAGGTTCATAAAGAGTTAGGACTAAGTTTTTTGGAAGCTGTGTATAAAGAAGCACTGGGAATAGAATTCAAAAATGTGAAAATCCCATATGAGAAAGAAAAAGAATTAAAAATAAAATATAAAGGTAATTATTTGGATAAAAAGTATTTAT
>JABMPU010000106.1 GCA_013203665.1 Armatimonadota bacterium | reverse complement strand
GTAATTTGGCTTTTAACCAATACCAAAATATAAACTTGTGAGTATTTATGCTACATATTTCTTAATCTTTTTTTCACATATTATGCAGGCTCGTCTCCTGCGAAACTTGAGTTAAATTAAATAAAACCAGAAACCGTTAAAACGGTTAATACTTTTTTTATTTCATTAACCGCCAACTTAAGTTGGTGGTTAATAAGAAGATAGTAACTTTTAACCGATTCACTTGTCCCGTTGAATCCTTATTCATTTAACTGGGATCGGTTTCCAAATATTTGATATATTTCCTAACATATTTCTAATTAGTGTCTGTCCGTAAAGTATGATTTTTCGATTTCTAGCTCCCCTAACCCCTCTTTGCAAAAGAGGGTAATCGTAAGTAAACTATGAAGATACGAGTTCTTATTCTCCCCTCTCTTTTCCAAAGAGAGGGGTTGGGGGTGAGTTTACGAACAGATTCTAAGTACAGACTTTTTTAGATAAAACTCTAATAATCTACTCAAATTTAAATGGATACGGAAGCAGCTCTGAAATTAAAAGAGCTTTATAATTCCCCTCATTATCTCCCATCAAAATCTGGATACCTTGCCCGAATTCATAAATAATCTGACGTTCACCTGCTGTGGGAGCACCAACAGTTCCGTCCATCAAAAAATTTGCAATCGCTTTTATTTCCGTATCGCCTTCTGAAATAGCTTTGTATAAAGCAACTTTGATGGCACTGGCAGTCAATCCAAAAAGAGCATTTTCAATATTGCAGCCTGTATAAATATATCCGGATTTTGTGAGAACTGCAGCTCCAACATAATAATTTGAATAAGGAGCGTATGCATGAACCGCTGCGTCGCGAGCACTACTGATCAGGGCATCTATTTCATCTTCAGAAAGTTTTTCTACAAACCATTTTCGATAGATTTCATAATACTTTCCATTTTGGATTATTTCTTCCAATCCGGTATTTATCATCTTCTTAAGTTCAGGATCATTTTTCCTGATAACAAAATAAATTGAAGTCCTTTTTAGAGGGGTTCCAAAAGCGTGAATTCCGGAAAGATTATTTTTTGAAAGATTGTAATATGCTGTTTCTGCAGCTCCGCCAAAAGCTTCTACATCTCCTTCTGAAACTGCTTTTAATGCTTCAAATTCCGTATCGTATAATTTGATATTATTCATTCCCGCTTCTTCTAAAATAGTTTGATACCAGGAACCTTGCTGAGTTGAGACTTTGCTTGTTTTCAATAATTCCATATTATTTGCCAGACTATTGTCTCGAACAAACATTTTCACTGTTAAAGCTGATAAAGGTTGATTCGAAAAATCGAAAATCTCTTCTCTCTCAGAAGTTTTAGCCATTCCGGAAGTTAGATGGATAGTTCCATCTTTCAAGCATTTCTGAACTTCAGCCCACTGTTTTGGAATAAGAATCAGGTTTATATCTGAATTTTCAAAAATTGATTCTAAAATTTCAATATCAAAACCAGTTGGCTTTCCTTTTTCCATAAATGAAAAAGGTGGAAATTCAGCATCGAAACCATAGATTATTTCCCTTTCTGTACAATACGCATAATTTGCTGCTATTAAAAGAATTAAAATTATTTGTATAAATTTTAACATATTACACTCCTCCAATAATTTATTGCTTCCTGTTCTCTCACTCCTTAACTTGTGTGAGAACTGATGAAATGCTCGATATTTTCTCAACCCCCTCTAACTCCCCCTATTTAGGGGGAGAATCTATCTCCATTTGACACAAGCAGTTCCCTTCCCCTTCGATAAGGGGAAGGGTAAGGGATGGGGGTCGTTTTAACTTAAAGAAATCATTTCATACAGACTGCCCAACTTAAGAACGAGTTTACAATTCAATTCCTTCGAATAAACAACATCGTAATATCATCAAATTGATTTTCTCCCTGGAATTTATCAAGGTCAACTTCTATTTTATTCAAAATAACTTCCACCGGATTTGAAACATTGATTTTCAATTTTTCGCAAAATCTTTCTTCGCCATAAAGATTATCCGAACCGTCTGTTGCCTCTGTGACTCCATCCGTATAAAGCACCAGACAATCACCAACTTCCAAATGTGAATCGCTCTGGTTGTAATGGTGAACATCATCGATTCCCATAGCAATATTATTTAGAGTTGGCAGGAATCTGCAATCTCCGTTCTTGGTTAAAACAATCGGTAAATTATGCCCTGCATTTGCATAAGAATACTTGCCGGAATCCACATTGTAAATTGCCAGAAAAAGAGTTGTGAACATACAGGCATCATTATCCTGACAAAGGATAGCATTAGCTTTTTCTACAGCATCTGCCGGTTCCACGCCTTTTTGACATACGGTTTTCATCAAAGTTCTGGTTACAGCCATGAATAATCCGGCTGCAATTCCTTTACCGGAAACATCTGCAATAATAATTGCTAATGTATTATCATCTAAAAAGAAGAAATCATAAAAATCACCTGCAACTTCTTTTGCTGGAATATTTTTAGCAAAAAGATCAAATTCTTCTCTATCTGGGAAAGCAGGCCAGATTCTGGGTAAAAGCGATTCCTGGATTTGACGCGCAATTTTCAATTCGCTTTCCACAGCTTGTTTTGCTTTTGTGGTTGTTGTTAAATCTTTAATATGCTGCTTCAAATCTATGACCATTTTATTGAAAACCACAGCCAGTTCATGAATTTCGTCTTCCCCTTTGATATTTTCCATTTGTACATCCAGATTTCCAGTGGCAAGTATTCCAGCGAGTCCAACCAGTTTTCGAATCGGTTTCGTAATGCCAATAGAAGCCCAGATAATAACCAAAGAAATAATCAGAAGTCCAATTAACATAACCGAACTCTGACGTATAATTGCAGAATGCACAGATGCTAAAATCTGTTTTTCAGGTATAATGGCAGCTAAAGTCCAACCAGTAGATTTTATGGGAGTATAAACCAACCACTGTTTGGAACCTTGTATCGGGTCTAAGAAAGGGATAACAGCTTTATTGCCTTTCAGCATATCGCGTCCAAATTCTCTCATAGGAGGATAATTTACTCTTTGTGCTTTACTGAAAAGAGTTTCCCTCATAATATCTTTTTTGTTCGGATGGTAAATATATGTTCCGTGCTGGCTGATGATAAATGTGTATCCTCCCATAATTTGGACACTATCCATTCGAGCCTTAAGATTTTCCAAGGACATATCAGCAGTAACGATTCCTATGAATTTATCTTTGGAATAAATCGGTGTGGAAAATGTGTTCATCAAGATGTTGCCGCCACCTACATCAAAATAAGGTTCACTCCAATAAGAATGATTTAAAAGCTTGGGAATCAGATACCAATCTTTAAACAGATAATTGTAACTACTCGAAAGCTCACAAGACATAAATTTCTCATTTTCTTCATACACATAGGGAGAATAAAACTCTTTTTGGGAGCTAAATTTATAAGGCTCGAAAGCAACAGCCATTCCAAAAATATTCGGATTGAATTCCATTTTTTTCTCGACCAGAGAGATGAGTTGTTCATGAGTTGGTTTTTGCAGATTTTCAAGAGCTTCAGAAACTGCAATTGGAGCCATGGTTATTTTTGAAAATTCAGCATCCAGAACTGCAGCATGATGGTCTGTTAATTCTCTCAAGTATTTTTTTGTCTGCTCAAGAGCAGCATTTTTGCCCCAGATATAATTGAGAACTAAAACAGTTAAATAAACTATCAGAAGAGGAATCCCAATGGAAAGAATTAATTTCCTCAGGATCGGTTTTTTTATTTCTAATTTTAGATCATCTATCATTTTTTATCACCTTTAGAAAAATTATCAAAACTCGGAATTTCATCTATAAAGCCTTGTTCCTTTAACTCATACGCAACTCTCAGAAAATCATCTTTTCTCAATTTTCCCCAATTTGCAGGATCGTCTCCAACTTGATATTTAACAGCAGTTTCTATAGCCTCCAGCATCCATTTCTGATGAGACCAGTTGGTCTGCATATGAAATTCATCACAATATTTCATCACAAAATCCAGAGTTTCCTCTGGATGAGTAAAAGCATATTCCCAGCCTGCAATGGAAGCTTGAACGATCTTTTTACAAAGTTCAGGATTAGAATTGAAAGTTTCTTCAGTACAATATATCCCATCTTCCGGGAAATTCAGATCAAAATCAGAGTAGAAAAAAGGAACTAATTCATCTTCATTTATTCCTGCCTGAATAAATTTGTGATATTCATTGTAATACATTGCAGAGCAAACATCGCAAGCACCTGCAAGAAAGGCATCGATTGTAAAAGATTGAGGAACAATCTTCGCATTTATATCAAATTTATTAAAAAACGCATTGGGTTGGATGGAAAAATCACCTCCCCAGGTACTGATGCATTTTCCATTCATATCTGTTGGCTCAAAAATATTGCTCGTTTTTTTTGAAACAAGCAAAAGAGAAGATTTTTGCAGGATTTGAGAGATATTTACGATTGGAGTTCCTTTTGTTTTTAAGACTATAGCTTGAGACAACCAGGCTGTACAGAACTTTGCTTCTTCATTCAGGATTTTGTTTATGGGACTGTCCGTTCCATCTGAAAAACTAATTTGAACGTTTAATCCAAGATTCTTATAAAATCCTTTTTCATAAGCCATAATATAACCTGCAAATTGAGATTGAGGAAACCACTGAACTTCCAAAATAATGGTTTGTTCAGAAATCTCTTCCTCTGCCAAAAGAGAGGAAATGATACAAATACTCATAATAAAATAAATCAAAATAAAAATAAATTTCTTCATTCTTTTACCACCTAATCCGGACAAACCGGATAAATAATTTAATTTCTAACTCCGAATTCCTAATGTCAAATAAAAGGAGAAGACGAGAAGAGAGAAGAGAGAAGAGAGAAGAGAGAAAAAGAGAAGATGAGAATGGAATGGGGATTGGGAACGATGAAAATCCTAAGCTGGGAAATATTAGTTCATTATTCAATATTCAATTTTCAATCACCACATCTCCAACCATTCCGAAGGTTCACAAGAAAAAATACATCTGTGGGAAACCATTCGCAAGGTCTCAAATCTCCAAATTATTAAATCAACAAATTCGTTTATGCCGGAGGACCCATCATTACTGAAGCAACAGCAGACGTGACCATTTTCTGAATCTCATTCACAACCTTAGAAACAGCCTGACCAATCAGATCCATCTTTGCAATTTGATCTATGCGGGAATTTGCAGTTTCAATTTCTTCAGAAGAAAAAATTTCATCCATCAGCCCACAAGTCCTGACCAGAGAAATCAACACAATATCCCTAGGGTCTGGAATTTCGTCACTCAAAATTGTATCACGAATCCTGGTTTTCACTTCTTTTTCTTCTTTGTTATCAACTACCGGATATCGTCTTTTTGAGAAAACCCAGAGAATTTTCTTTTCAACCTCTTTCAAAATACCCTTTTCAATAAGACGGGCTAATAAAAGGTCTTTGAGATTGTCGATTCTACTGCAAATTACATTGACCCAATATTTTGCATCTTTAGATTTTGGATATTCTTTAATAAAGCGGATGACCTTATCGAAAATCTCATCTCCGGTTTCAGATTCATCGACGAGAATCAGGTTTTTCAAATCCGTGTCGATTTTGTTCATCAGAGCTAATTCCATCAGAATTGCTCCAACAAGTCCATATTCAAAAGACATAATCGGCATTTGAATGAGAACTCCCTTTTCGTCATTTAAGGCAAGTAATAAAAGCTCTTCTGCAAAAGTTAACATATTATCTCCCATATTTTTTTAGAATCTCCTCATCGATTTTCAGGTTAAGCTGTTTCGTTCTTTCCAGGTTAATCATTGGAATTACCATGTTTGTACGAGAAATTTGAATTTCAGAAGGTTTTTCTTCATTTAGAATTCTCACTGCAATTTCTGCTGCTGCTTTTCCCTGCTCATAACCGGAGATCGTAACACCACAAAAAGTACCATCTGCAATCACAAAATCCCAGAAAACAAATTCAGGAAGCTGATTATTTTCAAGGGTCCAATGAATTACTTCTTCAGAAGGAATTCTTTTTCCTTCTTCTTTAATTATGTGATACAGAATTATACCAATAGCATCGACATTTGTTTGGAAATCCTTTATTTTTGTTTTCCATTTTTCAAGATCATTTGTTGTAAATATTTCGCTAATTTCTGCAGAAAAATCAGTTTTGTTTATCCTGCTTACAATCTTTTGTGAAGTAATGCTATTATCAGTGATAAAGGCAATTTTCTCAACATCCGGTAGAATTTGTTTAAGAAGTTTGTACGATTCATTGATATGAAGTCTTTCGATAACACCTGTAATATTTTCAGCAGGAAAGCCGTAATCAGACGGTTCACCATTCATCCCGCAGAAAACAAATGGCAGTTTTTTCCCAATGTATTGTTTTGCTACCAATTCGCAAGCATTATCATCAAATACAATAACAATATCAGGTTTGAATTGATTAATTTTTTCAACTGCTTTTTCAGAAATTTCAGTTTTCCATTCCAGGCTTGTCTTTCTTTTTGTATCCAGATAGAATTTTTCAATGTTATATTTACTGTTTTGGATAATCGTTTCATCCTCTTGACCAAAAACTTTTTCTGTGAGGATTTCTTCCACACCTTTTGTTTGTTCCACAACCCACGAATATTCCGGATGGTAACTAAAAATCAGCAAAACTTTTTTTGGAGCTTTGGCACATCCTAATAAGATAATAAATGCAAAAATACTTAAACCGAAAATATTTTTTTTCACTTTTCTCTCTTTTGTTTAAAATATTCTTTAAGGCCAGATTTCGATTTGTTTGCTCATTGGGAGATAAAATGAAGAATCCGGTCCATACCATTTATTGTAGATATTCAAGTATGTTCCATCATTCCAGATATCCTGAATGGCAAAGTTTACTGCATCCCGCCAATCACTATCATTTTCGGGTAAACCCATCCCATATGGTTCATTACTTAGGAAATCACCAACCAGTTCATATTTTCCAGGTTCAAGAGCTGAAAATCCAATAAGAATTGAACTATCATTTAACCAAGCGTCAACTTCATCATTTTTAAGAAGCTCATAACACTCTGTAACTCTTCTTGCTAATATGTATTGTTCAGGTTTCTGGACGCCAATTTTTGTTAAAATTTCGACAGCCTTCATTTCTGCTGTTGTTCCTTTTTCCACAGTAAGCAACTTTCCTGCGAAATCATCCAGCTTCTCAAATTTACCTTTCTTTGCCAGGATCTTCTGACCATCACAAAAATAGGTGATCGAAAAGTCGATGAAATCATCCCGCTTTTTGGTGTGAGTCATATTGGAAATGCTTAAATCTACCTTTCCGGAAAATACAAAAGAAATTCGAGTTTCATTATCTACTTTTACACGTTCGATCTTCAGTTCTTTTCCAACATATTTTTTAAGATGTTCCACAAGAGCTTCAGCCATATCTACCTCAAAACCAACCCACTGATTCTCTTCATTGATAAAAGCTGATGGGATAATATCGCTTTCGAGTCCAATTCTTACAATCCCACTTTCTTGAACCTGTTCAAAAACCTCTCCTGCCCAACAAATAGAGCTTAATAAAACTAAAAAACAAACAATAAACGACCCTCTAAAACTAAAGCACATCTTCTCCTCCTCTGATTTTTTTATCTCTCTTTTTAAGATTCATATAATTGAAAAAAAATTGATAATTTTTGGGATTTAAAATCCAAATTTATACAAAATAATTTTCTTTTCATCTTTTTCCTAAGTCGAAATCGTGTGCTAATTTTTCAGAGCTGATAAAAGAAGTTCTGAAAAATCATTTTTAAATTCTGCATTTATGAATGTTTGTCAATATAAAAATGTCAGCTCGTTCCTCCAACCTTGAAAAGGTTTACACACAGAGAAACTCTTTCAAGTATTTCTTTTTAATGATTAGGCTGATAATCCGGTGTTTCAACCGTTGAAAAGGTTCAACAAGAAGTAAAAACTTTTAAACCTTTTCAAGGTAATAGAGAGATGTTCCAAATCTTTTATTTGACAGAAATGGACGATGAATTATTTTATTTTTGTTTTTATTGAGGGCAAATTATGAAAAAAAAGTATTTTATTATAGTATTTTTTATCTTTATTCTTTTTAGTTGTATAGTAAAAAAACACATTGCCATCGATTATGATCTGAATCCAAGATTAAAACAATTAGACAAATTTGTAAATCTCGATAAAGGACTTCTAAAAGGTCAGATTCGGGATTTTGTAGCTGACAAATTAATATTAATGAAAAAATTCAGAATTACTGCAGTAGCTGATTCTGCTTTTATAGACTGGATAGAATTTTACCATTTCGATAATAACAGATTGGTTTCTGCCGGTTTGGAATACTCCCTCGATAAATTCCCCAGGGATTATACTATCGATGATTATGTTGAGTTGGATTATATTTATAAAAAGAGCAAAGGTGAATTAACGAGTTATTACGGCAGACCCAAAGTAATACCATTTTCATATGATTATCGTTTCTTTGGAGATATTGAAACAGAATATTACGATATGAGCGGTGTAATGAAATCAAAAATTCCTCACAAAGTTCCTACCGAATATTTTTCGAGTAGAGAACTCAGAAGAAGAGGTGTAAAAAAAATCACCGTAAAAATTATCAGTGGTTTTACCGAATCTTTTGTAAGGATCGAATTTATTTACAGATAACAAAAAAAGAGGAGAAATCTCCCCTCTCTTTTCAACCCAATATTCAGGAATTACAATTTTTTAAGGCACATCATAAATATAGTCATCATCTCGATAACCTGAACTCGTATTAGAGTACCAATCCTGATAATCTTCACCATCACTGATTGCCCATTCTGCAAAGTGTAAAAAAGCTGAGGTGATTTCTGCTTTCTCAATGGGATAATCACTTGGTTCAGCAATATGAAAAGCCCAAGGCAAATAATTTGCTGTTCTATACCATAGACCAACTCCATAAGCACCATCTTCATTTTCATCGCTGATATCATCTTCTGTGCCGAACAAACTTTCATCTGCTAAATCTGTGGGTGGATAATCCGGTAAATGAATTTCGAGATTTCTATTGTAATTTGTAAAGATGAATGGATTATAAGGTGGATAAAGCCAGGGATAATCATCGCTGCTTGAGCTTTCTTGAATTGGAATGGATACAGTAAATGTAACTGGTGTAATATATCCATCACCGGGAACAGTATTTATAAAGCCGGCTTCAGGAATGCTGCTGTCAATATTTCGTATATTGTCGGTTAAAATGATGGTTCTGTTATCTGCTTCTACATATGCATTAACATCGGAATTATAAGTAGTAATACCACCATCCACTGTTATATGTTCGGGAAATTGAAAGGCGAAACCATTAGTGTAACTTGCACCGGATGCCCGGAAAGTAAAACTTACGCTATCTTTTACAAATACACCAGACTCAGTTCCAATTCTTACAAAATCATAATCGATAACTAAATCATTAATATCATAATCACCCTCGAAGGGCCAGTAATCTTCCCAGGCTAATGTTCCCTCATAATATTCATTATAAGTGCAATCTCCACCTTGCCAGGCAAAAGCAAACATAAATTGACCAGTATTACCACTTGCTTTAGCATAGACCGTCATTGATGTCATGGCAATGGCATCATCAGTAGGAATGATATAAATAAATGTGTCTTCTTCTCCATTGACAGGCCCATTTGATGTTGTTTCAAATTTGATCGAGTAAAAAGGATTAATTGTGGGATTTTCAATAATATAAGTTCCAATAACTCCATAATAAGGATTCCCGTGTTCCGGTTCTGATGGAACAACTCCTGCAGGTAATCCACAAGCAACATTACTCAGTTCGTTTGAATGATTATTTGTTACCTTTATGGTAAGTGTTGTCGTACCATTACAATTGTTTACCATATTATGAAATGTAAAATCAAAGCCACCGTCACTTCCATAAACCGGAGTAAAATCTCTCAAACCATCCCTTGCATTTCCTGTGGGAATATGAAGTGGGTTATAGACAAACGATTCTTCAATCAC
Organism: Armatimonadota bacterium; assembly: GCA_013203665.1. GTDB lineage: Bacteria > Cloacimonadota > Cloacimonadia > Cloacimonadales > TCS61 > JABMPU01. Next base: position 9,960 of record JABMPU010000106.1, on the reverse strand, counting down.
TCCTTCATCAGCTCCAGTAATGCCTATTGACAATTCTTGAGCAGGCAAACCATCTGTAGTTTTTAAATAAATTTCCCGGTAATAACTTGGAATTGGAATCGATTTCTCATAATATCCATTTTCATCTGTTAATGCGGATAAAATAATATCTGCTTCATTTTCATCAGGATTTTGCTTGTACAAATGAAAATAGATAAAGGGTTCATTTTCTCCATCGACATTTATAGAAGTTAAATTGAATGTGGTTAGACGATTTGTACTGAATGTAAAATCCGGAGTTACAACTAATTCGTCCATATTAATCACTTCATGCCCAGAACCTGAACTTTGGCAACCGATAAATCTGAGCCCGAAAATTACGAGAAGAAAAATTACTAAAAAATAATATTTGTTTTTTTTCATCGTTTCCTCCTAGAAACTTTTTTAAAATCTTTTTTTATTATAGAAGCATAATTTGTTCCATTCAACTTAACTATCTTTAAAATAAAGAAATAAAAAGTCAAGATAAATTTTTCTTTTGAAACTTTGTCCGATTTCGGTTATTTAAAATTTATACATCAACAAGTAATAAGATATAATCCAAGGTTGCACACATATATCACATAAATTCTTATCCAATAATCAATAACGTACTTTGTGTCCGATTTTGGACTTATAAATTATACTTCTTAATTCTCCTATCTAAAGATTGCCGCGTGATATTCAATAATTTTGCTGTTTTAGTTTTATTGAATTCCATCTTTTTAAAAGCTTTAAGAACCAGGTTTTTCTCTGCGAATTTCAAATTAAAAGCTTCTTCTTCACTGACTTCGTCACATTCTAAATCTTTATCATTAATACCAATAAGAGGAAGACCATGTTTCCATTTCAAAGTGTCACCTTCTGTTAAAATCACAGCTCGTTCAACAATATTTCTTAGTTCTCTCACATTTCCCGGAAAATCATAATGCATCAAACTTTTTAAAAATTTATTATCGATTTTAGTAATATTTTTTTTCATTTTCTCAGCATAAAATTTCATGAAATAATCCAGGATTGCCGGAATATCTTCTTTCCTCTCTCTTAATGGAGGAATATGTATCATAAAAGAATTCAACCTGTGATATAGATCTAACCTGAATTTATTCTCATCTTGCAGTTTATCGATGTTTTGATTTGTTGAAGCAATGATTCTGACATCCACATAGATTTGCCTGGGCGAACCTATTCTACTGATTTTCTTCTCTTCCAGAACCCTGAGAAGTTTTGTCTGCAGGTTCAGATGCATATCACCAATTTCATCTAAAAATAATGTTCCTTTATTCGCAATTTCAAACCAGCCTGCTTTGTTTTCTGTAGCTCCTGTAAATGAGCCTTTTGTATGACCAAAAAACTCACTTTCAAATAAATATTCCGGAATTGCAGAACAATTTACAGGATAAAAAATATTATTCTTGCGAGAACTTAAATAATGAATTCCACGAGCAACCAATTCCTTTCCGGTTCCGCTTTCTCCAGTTATTAAAATCGAAGTACTGTCCGATTTAGCGACTTTAGACATTAGATCAATTACCGATTTTATTTCAGGACTTTTAGCAATGATCCTGTGTCCAATCCGATTTTGCAATTCTACAGAAATAACAGAATAACTTAATTCTGCTTCTTTCAGTTTTTTCTGCAGAAGAATAAACCTTTTTGTTCTCTCGATTGCACTTTTGATTTCCAGTAATCTGAAGGGTTTTGTGAAAAATTCCGAAGCTCCCAATCGCATTGCATTAATCACACTGTTCATATCACCATGTCCTGTAATCATGATAACTTCTATTTCCGAGTATGATGATTTGATCTTTTCCAAAACAGTCAATCCATCCATTTCCGAAAGCCTGATATCAACAATGGCAACATCGATTTCTTGTTTCTTAAGAATTGAAAATGCTTCAGAAGGCAAACTTGCTTTAAATACCACAAATCCATTTTCTGTTAAAAATTCACTGATTTCTTCTCTAAAACTTTTTTCATCGTCTAAAATTAAAACTTGTAATTTTATCATTTAACCTCCGCATTATGAGGAAAACTCGGGAAGAATTATTCTCATAATTGTGAAATTATTCAGTTCGCTTTTCACTTCGATTTCACCCTGCATTTCTTTGATGATTCCATATGTAATAGAAAGCCCGAGTCCGGTACCTTCTTTTGCTTCTTTGGTTGTATAAAACGGGTCAAAAATATTATTTATCCCATCCTCAGAAATACCGATTCCATTATCTTCAATTTCGATGATAATTTTATTTTCCTGAGAAAAACTTCTTATTTTTATTTTCTTTTTATAACCTTCCGCTTCTGAAGTTTCCAGTTTTTTTTCAACTGCAAATTTCGCATTCGAAAGCAGGTTCAGTATAACCTGCTCAAATTTGTATTTATTCAGTTTAGAAAATCCGATATTCTCTTCCAGATTCAAATGAATTTCCACTTCCTGGTTTTGATATTGAGTTTGAACTATTAAAAGTGCGTTTTTAATTACTTCATTCACATTTACTTTTTCGAGGGTCACTTTCTGCTGGTCTCGGGAAAAAATTCTTACATGATCGATTATGTGATGTATTCTGGCTATATTTTCAAAGAGCGAATCACATTTCCTTTTTAGATATTCATCTGTTAATTTATTTTGAGATAGTTTAAATAAAACATTGTCTAAACCCATAGAAATCCCACCTAAAGGCTGATTGATTTCATGAGCAATCCCTGCAGCTAATTTTCCCAAAGATTCGAGTTTGGATTTTTGAATGAGTAACTGATGTTGTTGTTCAAGCTTCTGCAACTCTTCTTTAACTCGCTGTTCAAGATGTAGATTCAAATCTTTTAATTCATTCTCTGCCTTTTTTATTTCAGTGATATCCCTCACCACCAAGCCTAACATAAATCCTTTGTCAGTCTTTATCGAAAAAATCGAGACTTGTGTAAACGCAGTTGTTCTGTCCGGTTTGAGGATTTCTTGATCGACTACTCTATTTAAAAAAGATGAAATACCTGTTTTTAAGATCTCTTGTGTTTTTGATATTACTGTTTCTCGCTTTTCTGATTGATATGTTTCTTTTTCAGCAATTTGAAAATAAATCTCCCATATAAAAGAACCGAAAACATTTTCAGGTTGAAGACCTGTAATTCTTGTCATGCTGATATTCCACTCAATGATTTTACCTGTTTCATCCGCCAGAGCAATTCCATCGCTGGAAAAACCAATAAAACTGCGGAATTTTTCTTCACTGGCTGCAAGATATTCCTGAATTTTGATGATCGTATTTTTTAGTTTTTCTAAATTTTTTGTACGTTCTTGTAGTTTTGATAGTTCTTCTAATAACTGCTTTTTTGATTTTTTAAGTTCATTTTTCATTACATTTTCCAGAAAATGAGATATTCTTCAAAGTTAAATGATGAAACAAAAAACCTTCTCATTCTCTGTGAAGTTAGTATAAAAACGCTTAAATACGTCAAGCTTTTTGATTTTTAAAACGAGTTAATAACCTTTAGAAGATCAAGCAGGAAGAAAAAACTGGTTCTTTGAAGAACCGAATGGGTAATGTAAGAATAATATCCAATATCGAACAAGGAATATCGAATGATGAAGAAAAATAGAAAAGAAGTTTGATTACTTCTTATTCCTACCGAAAGCTTTCGGGATTTTAATGTACATTACGAAGAAAAACTTCCTAATCAGATTTTGAGTTTCTTTCAATACTTTGCAGGAGCATTGATATGATGAAAAATGAAAGGTGCAATATCGATAAAAATACTTCCGTCTTCGCTGCGCTTCAGTCTTCACTCTGTTACGCCCCGACAAGACGCCGTGATAAATGGATATTGGATATTTATACGTCTTTAGTGTATTCAGATTTTAGGTATATTGAATATGTTAAGCCACTTAAAAAATCAAAAGAACAAAAAAATTCATAACCTTTTTCAAGGTTTGTAAATGTTTGCTTAATATTGTATTTTTCGTGTTAATTCGTGTTCTTCGCCAGCCCCGTAAGGAAGAATGACTGTACCGGGTGGCAGAATAAATTTGAAATCCAAAAGAAAAAAATTGACTGATTAGAAAGTAATTCTGCAAATGATTTTGGAAAAAGATGGAGAATTTCATGAACGATATAGAAATTAAAAATTTTAAAAAAAAATACAGTTCTTTCAAAAGAATATCGCTATTTTTTGTGATCCTTTTCTGGGCAATTATCTGTATTTTTTGTTATTTATACTTATTTTCAAAATCTGAAAATGTTAATTTCTGGGAATTCACAGAACTTCAAAACAGGCTTTTTCAACCTCAAAAGGATTTATTGATAATCTGCGGGACATTATTTGTTTTTGGCACATTTGCAATTATTCTAATAATTTCTGTTTTTTCAATTCCTCTTAAAAAACATAATAAGAAGCTTTTAAACGTGTTGGAAGAAAGTAAACTGCAATTACATAAATTCTTAGATAAAATTCCTATCAGTGTTTCTATTATTAACGAAAAGGGAGCATTCGAATATGTTAATCGCACCTATTCGCAATTGTTTAAATATCCTCCCATAGGGCTTATCGGGAAAAGTTTTACCATTACTATTCCGGAAGAACATCGTGATATCTTCCTGCAAAAACACATAGAATTCATGAACGGTAAAATCAAGGAACGCGGTGAATGGAAGATGCACACAAAGGACGAGGAAATATTGACTTTGTGGGTAGAATCAATAATTATAAAAGGAAATAATGATAAAAATAAGAAACTAACTTTTCTTCATGATATTACACAAAGAAAACTGATCGAAGAATATTTCATGGAGAGCGAAGCAAAATTCAGGAACTTCATTAATTTCTCTGAGGATGGAATAGCCTTAACAAATGAAACCGGCAAGATAATTGAATGGAACAGAGGGATGAATGTTATTACCGGAATCAATGCATCTAATGCGATAGACAACCAAATTGAAGACATCAAATTTAAAGATAAAAATGGAGAACTACTAATACCGGAAATTTTTCAAAGCGACCAAATTCAAAAAATCAAAAACGAAGACGATATGAAAAGTCCGGAGGAAGAACTTACAATAGTTAAACCGGATAAAACCGAAGTAATAATTCAAATTTCTCTTTTCCCGATCATCGCAGACAAAGGTTGCAGATTTGGCATAATAATCCGTGATATTACAAAACAAGAATTATATGAATCGGAATTGAGAAAAACACAGAAACTGGAATCTATTGGTGTTTTAGCAGGTGGAATCGCTCATGATTTCAATAATTTTTTAACTGCGATTGTTTATAGTATCGGTTTTGCAAAGCTTAATTCAAAATCTGATACAAAAGTTTTCCAGGTTTTAACTGATGCAGAAAAGGCAATTTTTCAGGCTAAAAATCTTACCAGACATCTGCTTACTTTTTCCGAAGGTGGAGCACCTGTGAAAAAAATTACTTCAGTTCATGATTTAATAAAAGATGCGGTAAATTTTTCATTGATGGGTTCGAACATCAAATGTGAATATTCAATTCAGGAAGAGCTCTGGAATGCTATAATCGATGAAGGTCAAATCAATCAGGTCATCAACAATTTTGTGTTCAATGCAAAAGATGCAATGTCTGATGGAGGAATATTAAAAGTTATTGCAGAAAACAGCATAATCGATGAGAAATATGACTTTCCTATCAAAAAAGGTAATTATATAAAAATCTCCATCAAAGATGAAGGCATTGGTATTCCTGAAGATATTCTTGAAAAAATATATGATCCTTTTTTCACTACTAAAGAAAAAGGAACTGGTCTGGGTTTGGCATCCACTTATTCGATAATCAAGAAACACGATGGTTATATCACTGTGGATTCAAAGATAAATGTAGGAACTGAATTCAGCATTTACCTGCCTGCTTCCCTGGAAAAAATTGCTCCCAAAAAAGAAACAAACGAAACAAAAGAAAAACAATTTGCCGGTAAAGAAAAAATATTGCTGATGGATGACGATGAAATCATCTTAGATTTAGCTACTGAAACCTTGTCATTATTTGGTTACACAGTGGAATGTGCAAAAGACGGAAAGGAAGCAATAGAGAAATACATAATTGCTAAAGATGCCGGTAAAGTTTTTGACTTTGTAATTATGGATTTAACTATTCCGGGGGGAATGGGTGGAAAAGAAGCTATTCAGGAATTGTTGAAAATCGATCCTGAAATCTGTGCAATTGTTTCCAGCGGATATTCAAATGATACAACAATGGCAAATTATAAAGAATTCGGATTTAAAGGTGTTATTGCTAAACCTTATAAGATTGAAGAACTTACTGATTTATTTCAGCATATTATGACAAAAAATAAAGGGAAAAAATAGCAATTAAAATTTGCTAAAAGGCATTCTGATGAAAAAAATGAAAATCGGTTTAGAAAAAAGAACCTTTATTCTATTCTTTGTAATCACGCTTTTAGTGATTTTTATTCTGATCTTCTTTGCTGCACAACTGGCTAAATACGGAATAAAAATCAATGAAAATTCGCGCATTTCAGATATGCTTTCCGAAGTTAAAGTAGCTCACAATAATCTGGAAACAAATTCCAAAATACACCTAGAAGAAATCGCTTTGAACTCACAGGTTTTAAAAGCAATTGAACAAAAAGAGAACTTGAATTTTATTTCAGATTTAGATGCTGTAATTTCCGACTCAAAAGCACGTCATATAAGCATTTATGATAAACAGCAAAATCTTATTTTCGGTGATAGCTGGGAGCTGATCGAAAGATATATTCCGAATATTTTTTCAGAAGTCAGAATGAGTATTCCTGGAAATTTCCTGACAAACTTCGGGAAAAAGATATATCAAATCACCTATTCATCATTATATTCGGATTCATCCACAGATGATTTTTTGGGTGTTATTCTAAGCGTTGAACTTATTGAGATTAATAGGTTCAATCTTAAAAATAACAACAATGTTTTCCTGTTTCCTTATCCTTTGGATTTAAGCAGCTTTAAATATCGTGAACCACTTTCAAATTTTTACTCTTCTTTAGACAATAAAATTCAACAAATGATTTCAGAAAATAGAACTGAATTAATTTACCGACTTAATACTGAATGGGCTTTCAGCATTAATATCTATTATGATATAACTTTAAAAGCGACAGCAATTTGCGTTACATCTTTTTACAGAAACATAAATCAATTTGTCCAAAAAAGCCTTTTATTTTTCACTCTAATAATTATAGCCAGTTCACTTGTAATAACCAGTCTGTTGGGAACATGGTTCAGTAAAACTATTTTAGCTCCGGTAAAAAGCATCAGTGATAGGATGAAACAAATCGAAAAAAATCCTTCAACCATTGAACCAATGGAAAAAAGATATAGTGGTGTTTTGAATGATATGGTGGAAACTTTCAACTCTATGAATAAATCGCTTACAGAATATAGCCGTTATCTAAATGAATATAAAATCATTACTGACAATCTTGATACCGGTATTTTCTGGTTGGATTCCGAATTTAAAATTATTGTTTGCAACCCGAGCCTGGTTAGAATTTTTGAGCAAGATAATGAAAAACAGATTATTGGAAAAAACATAAATGATTTTTTACAATTGGATGAAAATCAAATTCAAAGAGCAAAATCATTTCAATTAACTTTACCAAGTTTTCAGGTTAATATTGCAGATAAAAATAAATTAGTTATGTTAGACATCAAATCTGTACAAGAAAGAACTTCTCAACGTTTCGTGGGACTTCTGGCAGATATCACTGACGAAGTAAAAGCCAGAATGGCTCAAGAATCTCTTGAACTGGAATTAATTAAAGTGAATAAATTGGCTGAAATCGGTAAAAGGGTTGAAGGAGTTGTACACAATATAAATTCTCCTTTGAACTCAATTTTAGGATTTGCTCAATTGCTTAAGAAAAATCTTCCGGAAAATGATGACCTGCAAAAAATTATCCATGCTGGAAGGAATATTTCATTGCAGGTTAAGAGTCTATTAAGAAAAGTGCGTGAAGATAATATTGCCATGCTGCGTCCAATCGATATTAATGAATTGATAAAGCAGGAGCTGAATCTATGTAAGCATAATCTTTATTTCAAGCATTATGTAAGCTTGGAAACCAACTTAATGAAAAACCTGCCTAAAATCAAAGCAGCTTATGGTGATATCAGCCAGGTTGCTGCAAATTTATTAAATAATGCAATTGAATCGTTGAAAGAAAGTTCAGTTAAAAATATTAGGGTTAGAACTTATGAAACCGATGAATTTATTGCCATTGAAATTAAAGATACCGGTCACGGGATTGAGAGAAAAAATATAAACAAAATATTCGAACCATATTTTACAACAAAAACTCAAACTGATAAAATCGGATTCGGTTTAGGACTGGCAATTTGCAAACATATTTCTGAGAAGTATGATGGCAGGATAACTATTGAATCTGAAATTGGTAAAGGAAGCTGTTTTACCTTCTTTTTACCTATCCCGGATTAATTTTAAAAGGGGAATATCGTGGAGAATAAATTTAATAATTATCTCGGACAGGCAAAAATTTTAGTAATAGATGATGAGCCGGATACTTTGGAAATTATCCGAAGACAATTGGAAAATGATTATGAAATCGACACCGCTCTTTCTGCCAAAATTGCCTTTGAAAAATTGAATCAAAATAAATATCATATTGTCTTTACTGACGTTGTAATGCCGGATATTGATGGATTTGAAATCACCAAAAAAATCAAAAAACAGTGGCCCATTATATCTATTGTTATGATAAGTGGAAAAGCATCTGTAGAAATGGCTGTGCAGGCAATGAAACTGGGAGTGGAAGAATTCATCGAAAAACCGATTGAAGACCTGGACCTGCTGAAGCTCATTATAGAAAAAATCCTCAAAAGCAAATGGCAAGCTGAAGAAATCAACCGCTTGCATCGTCTTCTTGCCCAAGGATTCGACCGTACGAACATAATTGGTAACAGCTTGGCAATCCAGCAGGTAATGGAAAAAGTAAAGCGCATCGCTGTTCTTGAAACAACTATTCTGATTAGTGGGGAAACAGGTGTTGGTAAGGAACTTTTTGCGGAACTTATCTATAAAAATAGCAAAAGAAAGGATAAGAAATTTGTGATTGTCAATTGTGGAAGTTTACCTGAAACTTTGTTGGAAAGTATGCTTTTTGGTCATAAAAAAGGAGCCTTCACAGATGCAGTCAGAGATAAGATCGGTTATTTCCAGGAAGCAGATGGAGGCACCTTATTTCTTGATGAAATAACAGAGACGTCTCAGGCATTTCAGATAAAACTATTACGTGCTCTGGAAAAGGGAGTTATCAGAAAAGTGGGAGATGATAAAGATATTGAAGTTGATGTGAGGATAATTGCAGCCTCCAATCAAAGCTTTGAAGAGGAAGTAGAAAAAGGAAATTTTCGAGAAGATTTATATTATAGATTAAATGTCATAACCATTCATATTCCACCTCTACGAGAAAGAATCGAAGATATAAAATTACTGGCAAATACATTTGTAAGAACTTTTACAGAAAAATATAAAAAAACAAATCTCATTATTTCCGAACCAGCAATGTCCATTCTCCTCACAAGAGAATGGAAAGGAAATGTGAGAGAACTGAAAAACGCGATCGAACATGCTGTTGCACTCTCCGGTCATGATAAAATCGTACCTGAAGACCTACCAGATCATATCTATCAAAGTTCTGATTTTCTGAATACACCTATCTTCAATATTCTTCAATTGCCATTTCCAATTGCAAAGAACAAATTCGAAAAAATTTATATCGAAGAATTATTGAATAAAACAAATGGTGATGTAACAAAAGCAGCAGAAATTTCAAAAATTAAAAGACAAAAATTGTACGAAAAATTTAAAAAATTAGATATTGATCCCAAACAATTCAGGATTAAATAGACCTTGCGAACGGTTGTTGGAATCAGACCTGACTCGCAGCGACTTGTCCGGGCGTAATAAAAT
>JABMPU010000105.1 GCA_013203665.1 Armatimonadota bacterium | reverse complement strand
TAAGTTTCAAGACTATCTTCATAAAAAGTAAAGTTGGCAGGAAAATTAATTTCCGGTGGGTCATTAACATTTATTATTGTTACCAAAACATCATCATAAATGAAAACCAAGCTATCATCAAAAGCTGTAAAAGTGATATTTTCCGAGCCAAACCAATCTGGTAAAGGAGTTAGTGTAACTACTCCATTTAAGATTTCAATTAGAATACTGTCATTCCCGGAATAAGAAAAAGATAAACTATCTCCATAAGGTAAATCCGGGTCATCGAAAACAGAAAATAAATCTATCGAACTATCGGAAGTATCTTCATCAAAAGAAAAATCTTGCAAAGGATTTTGAATATAAGGAGCAGAATTTAATAATAAAATATAATCCTCTTTTGTTTCTGTATCTTCATAAGTTCCATCAAATACTGTTAAGGTTACAGTGTAATATCCTCTTTCATAATATGTCCATTGAGGATTTTGTTCGTTTGAATCTATTGTACCATCATTATTGAAATCCCAAAACCATTCAAGAATTGGATTACCTGATAAGCCTATTGTAGATTGGTCTGAAAAATCTATAATTAAAGGAGTTGTACCACTCATTATATTTGCTGTAAAATCTGCCGATGGATGATTTTGATCATAAAAGTATGCCCCCATATCTGCAATTGTACCATCCGGGTCAAAAGGTGATGTTGGATCACCAGCATCGATACAGGGGGAATCTGATGCAAGGTGATAATCACCATTTGCTGTATCAACAAAACAAGGTTCTAATTGAATATTATAATATGCATCACAAGAATCACCATTTGCATTTGTAGCTATATTTACTCCAATCCATTGACCACAATTAAAGAAATTGCCAGTTTCATTATTATAGAAATCTGAATAACTTATTAGTGGATTACCAGAATAAACATAAATACCATAATTACCTGTATTTTCAGAGACAATTGTATTGACCAAACTTGGGGTTGAAGAATTGCAATAAATCCCACTACCATTTGCACTAGTATTATTATCACAAATAGTTACATTCACTAATATCGGGGAGGAATTAGAATGACAGTGAATACCACCCCCACCACTCCCGCTAGCATTATTTTCAGTTATAATTACATTCTCTAAACTAGGGGATGAATTATTGCAGAAAATACCACCACCACCGTGAGCACTATTATCGGTAATTGATACATTCACTAAATACGGACAGGAATTATATAAAAAGTAAATCCCACCACCATAAGAAGAAGCACTATTAGATAATATCTTAATACTCTCCAAACAAGGACTAGAAATACGACAATAAATACCAGCACCAAGATTACCACTATTATCTTTTATAATTAAATTCGATAAACTTGGAGAAGAATTATAATTACAGTAAATCCCACCTCCATCAGAAGCTGAACCATTCTGTATGGTAAATCCACTCAAAACTGCATTTGTACTTTCACCACTATTAAAAGTAACAACTGAACCATTCTGAAATCCATCAATCACTGTTTGGGAAATGTAACTTGTATCTTGTGTAGTTAAAAACAAACTGCCAATAACAATGTTTTTACCATTATAATTAATGTTCTCAAGATATGTACCAGGATGAACGAGCAAAGTATCTGTTTCCCAAGCATATGTAATTGCGGTTTGTATAGTTGAAAAAACAGAAGGAACATGCAATATAGTTGTATGTTCTATCAAAGTAATATTAGGAATTGTTGTATTTGAATAAAATATTTGTTCATTCAAATACTCTGAAAAATAATCATTTTTTGAATAAGTAATATCATAAATTCCATTTTCAATTCCAACTGTGTAATAGCCGTTTGCATTTGTATAAATAGTATATACTAAATAACTTGGTGCTGTTCTTTCAAAGAATATTTCAATTCCTGAATGGTCTGTTTGGTTTTCTAAAAATGCAAAACCATCAACTGTAATGGAAAAAATTAAATTTGCTATAAAAACTAAAACTAACAAAATAATTACTTTTTTCATTTATTGCTCCCAACGGTTTGGCTATATCCAGTAAGGGATTTCATAGCACTTCGTTTCAATCTATTACTAATTTTCATTATCTGTATTATCTTTCAATTTTGCTCTAATACCCTTATTGGGATAGCTTTTGTTACCAGCAGTTATTCTTGTCCACCAAGAGATTTCCATAATGTTAAATGGTCTTTTATTTTACTGACAAACAATATATGGCTTTCAATGAGTGGTTTTGCTATTAATTCTACTTTATTTCTGTCAATTAAGTTGTCGTGAGCACCAGTGTCCGACCGAACAATCAATTTTGAAGCATCATATATAATTCTCCCAAATTCGTCAACAGGCAGTCTATTTGTTTTAAAAATAAGGTCTGCAAGAAATGCTGTCATTAACGTTGGTTTCAGATATTGCAATGTAATGTCATCGTTAACTTTCTCGACTTTAATTTCTTCAAGATTATAAGCTTCCATTAATCCACTTGTTAAAAGTGCTTCTTCGTTATGTAAAGTGTAAAGTGTTTTGTTTCCATTTTCTGTAAAAGTTAGTTCAATTTGTATACCATAGTCAGGATGTGAAACAGAAGAAACCGTTGAAGATTTAGAGAACCTTGCAACTACTATTAAATTGGGATTGGGTGACAAACAATACTCGTCCCAAAATACGTGTCTAAACCCATTTATTATATTGTCATATGTAACGTGAAGATATGTAGAGCTACGGTCTTTGTCTTTAACAATTGCCCACAAAGCACTATTATTGAATTTTAAAAATCGAACAGCAAAAAACAATGGAAGTCCCAATAAGTCAGCAAAATTTCTAAGTCTTTGTAACCTTTTCCCGCCTACTCTAAATAAATCTTTCTCTGTTGATTTAACATCTACAACACATTTGTAGTCAGGAAACTTATCTTTATTCTTGCCGTGTATAGAACAAGCAGGTTTTATATTTAAATAGTAGTCTGCAACAATATATTCTCCTTCAACAAGAGGTCGTTGTTCAAAACCAATAATATGATTGGCGGTCCCAAGCAATTTTGTCAAAAGAGCAAATTCGTCTTCTTCTGATAATCCATTTACTGCACTCATTATCGAGTCTTCATCATCTGGTTGAATGTACATTTTTTTTATTTGTTCAAACTGTTCTTCTGTCGAAACGGCTTTTATTGCTTTCAAAGCTTTTGCTAACTCTATTCTTGTAACGTCTGTACTCATTAGTTGTATCCTTTTTTATGATTGCTGGTTACGGTGGCAATATGAAAAGTTGGGCATTTTGAAACACTAAACTTTCAATTTATTATACTGTTTATTTAATGTTAAAATGTTCATGTTTATTACTTTCAGCCCAATTTTTTATATTGCGTGTTGTGTTGCGTAATTTTTAAAATTTGAATTTTTCATCACCTAAATCCGTCTCATTCTTTTTGCAATACATTATTCCATAATCCGTAAGAAGAAACTGTAAAGAATTTGGGTCTTGTGCAACTATACCTTTATTAATTAAGTTTGTAATTTTAGTCACAAATTCAAGATAATTAGGATTTACAGCACCTAACGTAAAAGTCCATCTGCGTTTAAAATCGGATGAATGTGCCAACTGAAATGTCCATAATGTTTTTAGAATTTTCTTCATCATCACATCATCAGTCGGGCTTGGAATTACTTTGTCTATATTTTCAGCATCATTTCCGGTTAAACTAAAATCAGGATTTGCATCTTTTGTCCCAATATCAAATTCAATTCCATCTTTTGATATTTTTTTTGCTCTAAGAATTAAGGCTGCAATATTTGTAAATATTCCTTTGAGATATTTCCGTAGAATTATAATCAGCAAAAATATTGTTAAAGGCCATGCAATTCCTATAATCAAATCTTTGGACGTTTCAAACCAATTACATTCATTTTCTTCTTCTACTTTTGTTAGAATATATCCAGAATTATTATGTTGTTTTAATTGAACAAATAAAGTATCCTTATTCTCTGTAATTATTGTTAATGTATCACTCATATTGTCTCTTTTTTTATGCAACACAACGAGTGTATAAAAACCATTGTTCTTTCAATCCCAATTTAGTGATAAACACAATTGCGTTTATTTCTCATTTACCAACACTCCTTTTACATAATCTTAGTTAGAGCATTGGATATAATTAGATTCTTCATAATCCTAAAATTATCAGCAAAAAAAGTTCGTTCATAATATCTCCGAATAAAGAAAATAATAAGATTTGAAATCAAGTAGAAAATTTATTTTCACGATATTTACGTCAATATAAAAAAAGTGTGACGAAAGGGAACGGGGATTCAATTTAAAATTTAAAATCAAAAATTATAAATTGGTAACTAAAAGATGAAAAACCCGAGTCGGGTTTATTCTCTTTTCTCAATTTTACCTTCGGAACGGTCAGTATCTTTCATAATTTCTTTCTGAACTTCCGAACGGTGAGAGACCTTTCTTCGTTTAAACCGTTGCGAAGGTTAAATGAATGATGAAAACTCCAGAAACCATTCGCACTTGTCAGGTCGTAGTCCCGACAAATCGGGACGAAGACTGAAGGTTACAATTACTTCAAAAGCATCATTTTTTTTGTAGCAACTGTCTGATCATCTATTTTCAATTTATACAGGTAAATTCCGCTTCCAACCGGTTGATTATTTTCATCAGTTCCATCCCAAACAATTAAAGATTGATTATTGAATATTGAATATTGTCTAATTTTCTGTCCTTTAATATTATAAATCAAAATCTCTGCGTTCTCAGTGTCCTCTGCGGTGAAATAGATTGTAGTGGTCGGGTTGAATGGATTGGGGTAATTATCTTCCAAAATTGCTGAGTTCTGAAGAATCGAATCATCTTGAGCATTTACATTTTCAGCGAAGAATTTAATATCAACTGCACCTATTCCGGTTGTGTATTCATTTATCAGTTCTTCAGCTAAATCATAAACTCTAACGATTGAATTTGAAGCCCAGTTTCCGGCATCTGTAACTGCGATAATATTTTCATTAATAGCAATGGCAGAACCTCCTGAAGAAAAGGGATTTTGAGGAGAGTGCAGGATTTCCAAAGAGGATGCATCATACGAATAAACACCGACTCCCATCCCATCTCCAAGATAAACAATTCCCTGTGGAGAAGCTGTAATATTGGTTGGACATCCTCCAATTTCCAAACTTGCTGAAACCTCATCGATAAAAGAATCAATAATGAATACTTCACCAAAAACATCATAATAATTTCCGGTGCAAACCACGTGAATCTCATCATAATAAGCTGCAAGAGCCTGCGGATTCATGCCAACATCGATTGTTTTCTCCACTTCAAATAAATCCAGGTTTACCACTGAAACAGTGCCTTGTCCAAAACTCGGATATTGATAACCGGTATTTGCCACATAAAGTTTGTTCTCATAGATTGCCATTCCTTCAGGAGAAATTCCAACATTAATTTCATCTTCAACAATATCGGTATCCAGATTTATCTTATAAACTTTGGAAGTGAATAATCCGGTAACATAAGCATAATTTTGGGAAATTATTATATCATACGGATTTGAGGACGATTCTATGAAAATATTTGTAATTGTCTGTCCAGTTTCAATATCAATTTTCTGAACAGAATTATCTCCTGAATTAACAACATAAACAAAATCGTTTGTAACTGCAACCCGGTTTGCATAAAGTCCAACCGGAGAAAACGCATTATTTACCTGTCCGGAAACAAAGTCGATTTTGGAAAGAGTCTGGCTGCCCGAATTGACTACAAAAGCTGTTGTGCAAAACAAAGAGAAACAACTTAAAATTAATAAAATTAAAAATACTTTTTTCATTTTTTTTACCTTTTAATATTTATTTTTATTTATTAAATTCTATCCACCTCATCCCAGCCTTCTCCTATCGAGGAGAAGGAGCTCTTGTCCCCACGCTCCACGTGAAAAACTAATCTCTCTTTCGACGCAGGAACGTCTGTAAATTGCATCTCGACTTAGACCTGTATAAATAATAAGATTTAACAGGTTAAAGAGCGTTAGAACGAGAAAACAATTTTTAGCCAAGTTGTTCTCGACTCACACTTCGTCACGAGTCAATTCCAACCGAGGAAAAACCTTGAGATTCTTCGGTTGTTTGCCTTTGTAAGATTTCCTCAAAAAGACAGTTAGTTTATTCATTTTTCACCTGCTATAACTCACACTCAAACCTGTCTGCCAGCTAAAACCCGGGTTGGGAGTGTAAGCATAGATTTTATATTGTTTATCAAAAATATTATTTAAGTTCAATTTCAGATGGATATTAAAAGATTTTAATTCATAAGATAATGAACATTCAAAATCTGTTGTGTGATACTCTGGTAAGATCAAGCTTTCATGAAGCTGGTCACGAGTTGTATATTGTTTTCCGGTTTTAGAATGGCTAATTTTGGATAACAGATTTTTATAATCTAAAGCCAGGAAAAACCTGAATTGATATTCAGGAGTGTAGATAAGAAATTTATCATAAAAATCACCTTGAGTTCCATCCTCGTTTATGGTTTTATCATATGCAAAAGTGCGTAAATACGAAGTTCCAAAAGATAGGAAACTAATTGGAAAGAACTCTGATTCAACTTCAAAATTAGAGATTTCTGCTTCTGCGATGTTTCCAGGTTTCCAATAATTTGTAGTTCGAAACCAGTAAATAACATCGTCGATTTCATCCTTATAATATGAAATCCGAATGAAATTATTTAGATATTTAATTTTAGAAAAAACCTGCCATCCATTTGATTTTTCCGGTTTTAAATCCGGATTTCCTTTTGCCTGATGATCGTTCCAAAACAAATCATAAAATGATGGAACAGTAAAAGCTTTTCCGCAATTTCCTCCCAAAATAGTGGAAAACCAATTTTCATAAACCAAGTTCAAACCAAATCTATACGTAAAAAAATCGTTGAAATCTGAAAATTCTTCTATCCTGCTGGAAAGATTAGTTTCAAAAACAAAAGGGAAAAAATCTTTGCTGATTTTAATGTTTCCAAAACCTGCTAAATTCTGTCGCTCTTTTTCGGAAATATCTGCTATGGGATTGTTTTCCTCTGAATATTCAAAACTCTCCTTTCTTGCATCGAAACTCATTTCTGCTTGAAAAATCGAATACTTATATTTCGTGTTCAATTTTGAACCGACAGATGAGAATGAATATTTTCCCAGAACAGCAAACCAGGGATTTGTGGAGTTCTCATTATTATAAATCGAGTTATCCTGAAAATAATAAAAATCTGAATTTATGAACAAATTTGAGATATTTTTCCCCAGATTCAAAAGATGTCGATTGACCTGACCGGAAAGATATGCATTATCAAAAAGCTCAATGGAATTCGTGGGTGGAGGAAGTTCTTTGAAAAACTGCTGTAACTGCATTTTATAATTCACATTGCATAAATCATTGAAATTTGATATTCCGAGACTGATATCCCAGATTTTTTTTTCATTATTTTTCCTGATATTTTCCAAATTGGGTTGTTGAAAACTTTCGAATTCAAAATCATTTTTTGCATAACTCTTAGTTATAGATGTAAAAACTTGAAAATGAGGATTTGTCATTCCATAGCTGAAAAAAGTTTTTTTCAGTCCAAACGAACCAAAAGTTTGAGAGGATTTGAAACTCAATTTCCCGGATGCTCGCTTTGTATTGATGTTTATTATTCCGGCAATTGCTCCTGAATAATTCCCTTTTATTATTTCGATATTCTCTACAATTTCTGCAGGAATCGTGGAAATATCAAAAGCCTGTCCGCTTGGATTCATAGGAATCCCGTCGATCATAACCAGAGTATGTTTACTTTTGTGACCTAATAATGAAATCGTTTTTTTCTCACCCAGAAGAGAATTTTCTTTAATCCAGATATCTGCTCTTTGAGATAGAATTTCGCTCACATTTTCAAATTCTTTTTTTTCATCGATTGTTATAATTATATTATTTAAAGCTTCAAAACCGGTAGCTTTAATGAATGTTTCTTGTACTTTAATTCCCGGAAGAAGAAATGGTTTTTTTGTAAGAAATATTTTGTCAGGTATTTTTTGAGCCGAATAAGTTTTATCTTCAAACCCGATTTTATGAAAAGAAATTTCATCGCTTTCCGAGACATCCATCAAAGAAAAGTATCCGGATTTTTTAGAAAGTGTCATCCTGGTTTCTGAGGAAACTATCACACTTTCCAAAGGTTTATTATTAGAATCAAATACTTTACCGGAAATAATTATTCCTTCTAAAATGTGACAATACAAGATGAATAAAATTATGAACTTTAATTTAGTGAACATTTTTTCCCGGATAGATCAAATTCGGCTTTCCAGTTATTGGATTTGGAATTATCTTCAAATTTGTTTCATACAGTTTTTTAAGATTTTCAGTTGTGATAATTTCTCCTGGATTTCCATCTGCAATCAGTTTTCCGTGTCTCATCATCAGTATCCGCTGACAATATTCCGAGGCAAGATTGATATTATGAGAAACGAGAATTATCAGCTTTTTCTGTTTCAGATTTATTTCAGAAAGCAACTGTATAATCTCTAATTGATGGTTTATATCGAGATTGGCAAAAGCTTCATCCATCAACAAAATGTCGGTTTCCTGAGCTAAAGCCCTGGCAATTGTAACCCGTTTTCTCTCTCCACCACTCAATTGAGAGAACTGTTTTTTTCGGAGTTTGAACAAATCTAACTGTTTTAAAACATTTTGAGTGATTTCTTTATCCTTTTGGGAATAACTCTGCCAATAGCCTACATACGGAAATCTTCCCATCAAAACCAGGTCTTCCACAAGATAATCAAACTGAAGTTTGAAATCCTGGGGAATGAAGGAGATATTTCTGGCTAAATCATTGTTGTTCCAGTTTAAAACAGATTTATTATTGATTAGAATTTCACCTTTTCCAGGAATTAAAAAACCAATTATGGATTTCAGAAGTGTGGATTTTCCAGCACCATTAGGTCCTAAAAGAGCACAGAATTCTCCCTGTTCAAAATCTACTGAAAGATTTTCAATAACTTCTTTGCGAAAATAACCAACTGATAAATTTTCGATTTTAATCATTTTTCTATCCATCTAAAAATAAATGAGTCCAATATAAAAAGTCAGATTTAAGTTTTTGAAAACCGTTAAAACGGTTAATTTGTTTTTCATTTTTCATTAACCACCAACTTAAGTTGGT
>JABMPU010000013.1 GCA_013203665.1 Armatimonadota bacterium | reverse complement strand
TAGAAAACTTGTTAAGTTTCAAAAACTTAACATGTTTTAAAATTTCTCCAGATACAACCTTGAAAACGGTTTACACACAGAGGATTTCTTTCAAGTAGACCTTTTCAATGGTTTTGTTGGGTCCTGAGTTCTAACCGGAAAACTCAAGTAATTCTTTCCTGATAATCTCGAACTTATTCGTGTTTTCACGTTTGAATTTATAAACTTCTCGCAGAATATCAAAAATGCTGGCACCAACAATTTTTTTTATGATCTCCAGCTTTTCTCCATCCCAATAAATGCTTTTCACAATATCTTTCAAATCTGAAGTTTTCTGCTTTCCTTTTCGAGTTCGAGTAAATTGCCAGTTGTTACAATTCGGAAACTCATTAGTGCAAGTTTGGAAAGTATCTCGAAACTCTTTAGAAGGAATCAAAATTATTCTTTCATATTGATAAAAATCCATTGCTCGCAATTTCCTGGAAAAAACAGGAATTATCTTCTTAACTTTAATTTGAGAAGGAACTCTTTTTTTGAGTTTTTTCTCAATCATAACAACATTTTTTTCTTCTGAAATCGCAAAATCGAAATACTCATTTTCTCCCTGAATTCCAATGGAAAGCGGCGGACCCAAACTCAACTTGGGATGAACAGAAAAACCTTGTGTATAAGAAATCGGTAATCCGCTTGCTCGTAGAATTTTCTGGATCATTCGCAGCAAATCTAAATGAGCCACAAACTGCATTAATCCTTTCTTTTCAAAGAAAACACGGTAATAGAAACTCTGTTGCTTTTCCTGTTTTTTACATTCTAATTTTATCTCTTTTTGATATTCCTTTTCTACATATTTTGGAAAAATCTCAGAATTACAGACTCCACAGTTTGTACATTTTCCTGTTCTGCAATCTTCAGTTGTTTTGGTTTGTTGGGCTTTTTCCCATTCTGAAATAAGAAATTCCTTGTTAACTCCAATATCGATATAATCCCAAATTAAAGTAGAATTCAAATCGATGGGTTTAAGATAATTTCGCAGGTCGAGGTTTAAAGAATCAGCAGAATTTTGCCATCTAGCAAAATCATAAAATTCATGCCAGGCATCGAAAATCGCTCCCTTTTTATAAGCTGCATAAATCAGTTTTCCAACTTCTCTATCTCCGCGTCCCATCACACATTCCAATATTGAAGAAGATACTTCATGATATTTGGTTTTCACAAATTTATATCTTCTCAGGGAATTTTTGATGAACAGAGCTTTCTTTAGAAGCGTTTCCGAGGATTCCATTTCTGCCCATTGAAAAGGAGTGAAAGATTTTGGAATAAAGGGGGAAACCGTAATATTGATCTGAATCCTTTTCTGAGATAGCTTTATGATTTTCTCAACAAGCTGAATTATTCCTCGAATGTCTTCCATCTCTTCAAAAGGCAAACCAATCATAAAATAGAGTTTAATAAGTTTCCAACCATTTTTTATAGCGATTTTCACGCTTTCCAAGATTTCTTCTTCATCAATATTTTTGTTAATGATATCTCTCAACTTTTGTGTTCCGGCTTCAGGAGCAATTGTAAGTCCGGTTTGTCGCATCTGGATTAAAAGTTTTGTAATCTGCTCATCAATCGTATCTACTCTAAGTGAAGGAAGAGAAATACTTGTATTCGTTTTTGAGAGTTCATTTTGTAAATGGAAAAGCAACGCTTTGATGCAGGTGTAATCGCTTGTGGAAAGTGAAGTTAAGGCAGCTTCATCCCAACCGAACTCAGATATTTCCATTGCTATTTGTTTAATTATGTTTCGGGGAGCTTTTTCTCTTACCGGTCTGTAAAACATACCGGCATGACAAAACCTGCAACCACGAGAACAGCCGCGCATAATTTCTGAAACATAACGTTCATGTGCCGGTTGAATCCACGGAATCAATTGATTCGAATGTGTTTTCTTTGGATTATCAAAATCCATGAATTTGCGAGCTTTGATGGTTTTGGAAGAATTATTTTTCTCATAAAAAGCAGGAATATAAATTCCCTGAATTTTGCTCAACTCTCGAAGTTTTTCATTGCGAGTGTTAGCTCTATTTTTTTGTAAAGAATCTTTGATTTCCAGAATAGCTTCTTCCCCATCTCCAATTAGAAAGGCATCAAAAAAATCTGCTAAGGATTCGGGATTTGTACAGCAAGGTCCACCTGCAAAAATTATAGGATCATCATCCTTTCTATCTTGCGAAAAAAATGGAATTTTTCCAAGTTCCAGCATATAAAGAATATTCGTATAAGTAAGCTCAGTTTGCAAAGTGAAACCAATAACATCAAAACTTTGTAATGGGATTTTGCTTTCAATTCCAAAAAGAGGAAGATTATTCTCTTTTAATTTATCGGCAAAATCTGGCCACGGAGCATAAACCCTGTCTGCAACAGCATCGATCTCATTATTCAAAATGGAATAAAGTATTTTGAGACCAAGATGTGAAAATCCCACTTCATAAACATCCGGGTATGCGAGACAAAAATTGACGGTATTTGAGAAGAGCTGCTTGCTGAAACTGTTAATTTCCTGATTTATGTATCGTGAAGGTTTGAGCACTGAAGCCAGAATGTGTTGATATTGAACTTTTTTAAAAGTCATATGAAGAGTTGAATCTATTATTACTCCTGATAATCGAATGGACTTTCTTTATCTTGGAACATAAATTCTTTTAAATAATCCGTTGTATCTCTCAATGCCTGAACATTGATTTTTTCTTCCTGAACTTCTGACTGTTTTGTTATTTCGATTTCTTCCTGAATTTGTTCGGTTTGTTCTTTCTTTTTCTCAATTTGTTCTATTGTCTCGACTTTGGTAGTAACTTTTTTTCTGATGGGAGAATTCAACTTTCCTTGTTTATATAGACTTATGGTTACAACTGTTAAAATTATCATCAGGATTACCAGGAATATGATGGCAAATAAATTTGCTGAAAACAGCATTTTTTTCGGTTGCATGGATTTTTTCTTCACAAAGTGCTCTTTTGATGGTTTCTGATCTTTATTAAACAAATCCAGAACATGTTTTTCATCAGCTCCTATCGCTCTGGCATAATGAACAATTATGGCTTTTGCATAACCTGTTCCACCTAAATTCTCAAAAATGTCACTCTCAATATCTTCGAGAAAACGTATTTTTATTCTTGTTTTCTCAGAAACTTTTTGGAGGGAAATGCGTTGTTTTGTTCGTATTGATTTTAAATACTGTCCGATTTCTTCAGGTATTTCCAGTTGTTCATCTCTTTTTTCATCCATTATTTATTCCTTTTTTTTATTAGATGAAAATGTTTTATTATTAATCATGGTTAAAATTCATAAACTCCGGAGAAGACAAAATCCACTTTCCCGATTAAGAAAATATTTTCTCCATTAAATTCAACTTTAAGGGTTCCGCCAGGAAAAATAACATCAACAGAATTCTCTAAGAGTTTTTGATGAATACCGGCAAAAACTGCAGCACAAGCACCGGTTCCGCAAGCCAGAGTTTCACCTGTTCCCCGCTCCCAGACTTTTATCTCAATTTCATTTGAAGAAATAATTTTTACAAATTCGATGTTTGTGCGTTCCGGAAAGAATTCATTTATTTCAATTTCAGGTCCGAATTTTTCTGCAATATCCGAATCCAAATTATCTGCAAAAGTAACAAAATGAGGATTTCCGATCGAAACTGCCAAACCTTCAAATTTTTCAATTCTTATCAAATTTTTGCTTATTAATTTCGGTAAACCAAAATCAGCTTTTACAATTGGTGATTCTTCATTTGAGATGACCCAGCCAACTCGTTGTCCTGCTTTTGTTTGGATGGAAAAAGATTTTTTTTCTGAAAGCAAATGTAAATAAGCAATCGTGCAGCGCAAAGCGGAACCACACATCTCAGCCTGTGAACCATCCGCATTATAAATTTTCATACTTGCATCATTTTCAGAAGCTTTTGAAATCAGGACAATTCCATCAGCTCCCACTCCAAAATGCCTGTTGCAAATTTTTCGAGCAAGTTTGGGAAAATCGATCTGAGGGACATTTTCATGTAGAAAATCAAAGAAAAGGTAATCATTTCCCTGAGCCTGCATCTTGAAAAAATTTAATTTCATTTTATGAGTCCGATCTAAAAAGTCAGATTAAATAAAACGGGAAACCGTTAAAACGGTTAATGCTTTTTTTGTTTCATTAACCACCAAATTAAGTTGGTGGTTAATAGGAAGATAGCTAATTGTAACCGATTCACTTGTCC
>JABMPU010000104.1 GCA_013203665.1 Armatimonadota bacterium | reverse complement strand
CATCTGGAAGCAGCATATCATAGTGTTGTTTGGGATGGTAAAGATGCTAGTGGAGTAAGTGTATCGAGTGGTGTTTATTTCTACAAAATGAAAACAGAAAAATATAATTCTATTAAGAAGATGATCTTGATGAAATAAGCTATACAAAACTAAAAGCCCCGAGTTTTTTCGGGGCTTTTTTTGTTGTTGGAAATAGGGATTTGAATGGGCTTGACTCGTAGCGAGTTTACGAGTGCGAGTCGAGAACATTCAAGATATGACTTCCGAAGTTTCCAGAACTTCGGAAGTTTTTTTTATGAACAACTAAAAAAATCCTTTGTTATTCTTGACGGATTTTTACTAATATTTTTCATTTAATCAGATTTTTTACCTCGTTCCAATGTGCTTGCGTTGGAACGGGAAAGACAAAATTAATGAGCGGGAATGACAAAAATTGCAAAATGAATGATAAAATCAACAAAATGAGAGAAAAATGAAAACTCACAAAATGAAAACCGATGGCTCCATAAAAGAAATTTTCCGATTTGAAAAAAGAACCAAGCTGAAACGTATCTTAGTAGGAGCCAATATTTCTGCCGGTTTTCCGTCTCCTGCTCAGGATTATATAGAAGGAAGTCTGGACTTAAATGAATTTCTTATTCATCATCCAGCAGCCACTTTTTTTGTTCGGGTCGATGGTGTTTCCATGATCAATGCCGGAATCTATCCTGATGATATTTTGATTGTGGATCGAGCCTTAGAACCCTATAATAATAAAATAATAATTGCTGTTCTGGACGGAGAATTAACAGTAAAACGCTTAAAAATTGAAAATAACATTTGGTCTCTTTTGCCGGAAAATCCTCAGTTTCCTACCATTGAAATCACAGAAGATATGGATTTTCATGTCTGGGGTGTGGTCACCTACGCAATTCATAAGATGAAATAGATGAAAGATATTTTCGCTTTGATAGATTGCAATAATTTTTACGTTTCCTGCGAACGTGTTTTCCAACCTTCTTTAAGATACAAACCAGTTGGAATTCTTTCCAATAATGATGGTTGTATCGTAGCCTTATCAGATGAACTTAAGAAATTGAACATTCCGCGTGGAACTCCCGGTTTCAAAATCCGGCATCTTCTTAAGAAATATGATATAAAACTGTTTTCCTCCAATTATGCTCTTTACGCTGATATGTCTGCCAGAGTGATGAAAATTCTTTATCAATTCACACCGGATGTAGAAATCTATTCCATTGATGAGGCATTTCTTTCTCTAAATGGATTTGAACATTTGAACTTAACCGACTACGGAAAGAAAATCCGGAAAACTTTGAAACAATGGACTGGAATTCCTGTTTCTGTGGGAATCGGTCCAACCAAAACTTTAGCTAAAATTGCCAACAGAATCGCTAAAAAGAATAAAGGATATAAAGGTGTTTTCAATATTTTGAATCATCCTAAGATTGATGATATCTTAGCTTCGATTGACGTTAAACACATTTGGGGAGTAGGACCGCGATATTCCAAAATGCTTCATCGCCACAGGATTTGTAATGCTCTTGAACTGGCAAATGCTCCGCAAAACTGGGTAAAAAAAAGAATGACAATCGTGGGACTGAAAACATGCAAAGAATTAAAAGGAATTTCCTGCCTTGATTTGGAAATGGATATTTCTCCTAAGAAAGAAATCGTTTCTTCCAGGTCTTTTGGGAAACCTGTTACAACTCTAAACGAACTCCAGGAAGCAGCATCTTCCTATTGCATTAGAGCTGTGGAAAAATTACGTTCACAGCATTCAGTTGCATCCGGTATTATGGTTTACATTGCTACTAATCCTTTTAAAGATGAACCTCAATATGTGAATTTTGCTAATTCGCGATTATCCACACCTTCGGCTTTTACTCCGGATTTTCTATCATTAGTCAATAAAGATGTGGAAAATCTATTTCGTGAAGGATACAAATATAAAAAAGTTGGTGTGATGATTAACGATATTGTATCTGAAGAAAATGCTCCTCTCGATTTCTTTGAACCATCTTACTTAGATGATGAACGCAAAACTATTATGGATTGTGTTGATGATATCAATAAAAAAATGGGTAATAATAAAGTGACTTATACCAAGGCGGGAACAAAAAAAAGATGGAAGATGAAACGAGAAAAACTCACACCGCAATATACTACAAAATGGAATGAACTGCCAATTGTGGAGGATTGATAATGTGTGGAAGATTTGCTCTTTTCAGTAGTGTGCAGGCAATAAAAAAATATTATAATTATTTAAATGAAGTTCAGGATTGGAAAGCAAATTACAATATTGCTCCATCTCAAAAAATTCCTGTAATCATCAACAAAAACGGAGAGAAGAATCTTGAATTTTTCCAGTGGGGATTAATCCCATTCTGGGCAAAAGATAAAAAAAACGGTTTTAAAATGATAAATACAAGAGCAGAAACCATCACGGAAAAACCAAGTTTCAAATATGCATTTCAGAAGAGACGTTGTCTTATTCCTGCAAACGGATTTTATGAATGGCGAAAAAAAGATAAACAACCATTTTTCATCCAAATGAAAGATTCCGAAATTTTTTCTTTTGCCGGTATCTGGGAAAATTGGAAATCCCCGCAAGGAGATTTTATTCAATCCTGCTCCATTATCACAACTTCTGCTAATGATTTTATGAAAGAAATTCATCATCGTATGCCAGCTATTCTTCCAAAGGATAAAGAAATAACCTGGCTTTCAAACCAATCGCAAGACAAACTTCTTTCACTTCTTCGACCTTTTCATTCGGACGGGATGACAGCACACAAGGTTTCCAAAGAGGTAAATTCCGTGAAAAATAATTATAAAGAATTTATTGAGATAATTTAAAATTCAAAGGATAATATGAAAACTTTAACAGATGAACAGATCTATCGAAATCTGCAATTACACCTCGATAATTTTCCTATTGGCTTTCCTGCTACTGAATCTGGTGTAGAGATTGAAATATTAAAATTTTTCTTTACTCCTTTGGAAGCGATGATCGCCTCCTGCCTAAACCTGGCAGCAAAATCTCCAGCTAAAATCCAGAAGAGATTAATGGGAAGGTTCCAGGTGGAATTACCTTTGGATGAGCTCGCTTCAAATCTTCATAAAATGTTCATGAACGGATGCATTGAACGCTCTGGTAAAGAAGATTCACCTCGTTATTCAAGTGCCATGCTGGCAATTGGAATGTTCGAATATCATGTTGATCATCTTACCAAAGAATTTGTAGAGAATATGCAAAAATATTTTGATGAAGCTTTTGGTGACGAATTCTTTCGCACATCGCTACCACAATTACGAACCAGCCCACATGCTAAAGCAATTGTACCGGAACATCATATCGCTACATACGATGACATACGCAAATTTGTACGAAATACAGAAAAACCTATCCAGGTGGCAAATTGCGTATGCAAACAGGGTGAAGCTTTATTGGGTAAGCCATGTAAGCAAACCAATAATTATGAAATTTGCCTGATATTCGGTTCTAAAAGTTATGCAGCAAGAAACCAAGCTCGAGAAATCAGCAAAGAGGAATGTTTGCAATTATTGGATGAAGCGGAAGAAAAAAGTCTGGTCCTGCAACCCGGAAATTCAATCGAACCACTTTGTATTTGCATCTGTTGCGGTTGCTGTTGTGGTGTTTTAACAACTGCCAAAAAATATCTCAGACCAGCAGAACTTTTTGCTACAAATTATTACGCAGAAATATCATCTGAACAATGTATAGGTTGTGGAATTTGCATCGACCGATGCCAAATGGAAGCAATAAGACTTGAAAATGAAATTGCTCTTATTGACCTTGACAGGTGTATTGGCTGCGGATTGTGCGTTACCAGGTGTCCTTCCAATGCTGCTAAATTGATAAAAAAAGAAATAGAAACAGTGCCACCCAGAAATGCTGCTATGCTCTACATGAACATCCTAAAAGAAAAATTTGGTAAGAAAAAAATGATTATGAAAATGCTGAAACTTTTGCTTGGATAAAAATGTGAGAAAAATATGTTAGGAACGATAATTAATGTAGCAACGGTTATCCTTGGCAGCACTATTGGTTTAATCCTGCATACCAGGTTTTCCAAACGTTTTACTGAAGTTGCTTTTCAAGGAATTGGTATTTTTACAATATTTCTGGGAATCGTAATGGCTTTAAAATCGGATGCTTATTTGGTCATCGTGCTCAGCCTGATCTCCGGTTCTCTCATTGGAGAAACGCTCAAGATCGAAGTGTGGATGGACAACTTGGGAGAGAAATTGAAAGCACGATTAAAGTCCAAAAACGACAAATTCTCGGAAGGACTGGTAACCGCTTTCCTGCTTTTCTGCATGGGTTCTATGACGATTCTGGGAGCAATCGAAGAAGGACTGGGCAGTAAACCAAATCTGCTGCTCACCAAATCGATCATGGATGGATTCGGTTCCATCGCTCTTTCTTCTGCACTTGGGATCGGTGTGATGTTCTCTGTTATTCCGCTGCTTATTTATCAAGGTGGTCTCACTCTGCTTACTTCGGTTCTGGGAGATTATTTCAGTGAAGTTTATATTAATAATCTCACTTCGGTTGGTGGTATTCTCTTAATTGGTTTGGGAATCCGCATTTTAGAAATCAAAAAAATCAGAGTATTGAACATGCTACCGGCATTGGTGATAATATTGATCATGACGTGGATAAAAAATTTATTATGAAACAAATTGAAAAAAAAATAGATGATATATACGGACCCTTATTATTTGCTTATACAAATTTAAAATTAAGCAAACAATATGATGAATTTAATAAATCATCCTATAGAAGATTCAATACTTATTGTAAAATAATGCTATTTAAAAATACTGTTATTAATATTGGAGTTCTATTTGATCGATCTCATAGTACAAGTTCATTTTATAAGTTTAATGAAATGATTAAATCTGGGAAATTACATTTAAAAGCTAACGAAAATTGGATAACCTTATATGAAACAACTTTTAAAAAAGCAAAGCAAATAATTGATTTAAGACATAAATTTCATGCACATAAAAACAGTGCTTTTGAAATAAATAATTTTTGGGACAAATATCCAGATGAATATGGTAAAATACCTCAAATCATTAGTAACTGCAAAACACTATTTGATATTTTGAGCTTAGAAACTTTAGGCTACAAGTTAGATTTTGAAGCTTTTTCTCAAGAATTACTCAGGCAAATGAAAACTCTGTATAAATAAAATTATGATGATCAAACACATTTCACTCGATCAGAACATTTTACAGACAGCTTTGAATGAACTGTACTCCAGCAAATGCTTGCTGCTCTTCCCCACCCGCCAAAGCAAACAGGAAGCACAGAAATTGTTAGAAAAATATAAGCAAATGAAAGAAAAAGAAAGGAGATGAACAATGAAGAATTTATTATCTTTTTGGAGTTTAGTATTTTTTATATTTTTAATATTTAATAGTTTGAACATGGCTGCTGAAGGAACTCTTTTTGTAGGTTTGGAAGGCTCGACACCACCCACTTATCATTCCTATATGACAGGATTTCCAAACATTACCTGGATCAATAACTATTCCTTCGATGTAAGTGGTGCAGCAGCAACTCCAGATGGAACTATTTACATTATTGAAGGTGCATTCACCACCCATCTCTACGAAGCAACCCTCTTGTCATCGCCTCAGCAGATCTGTACCATAAGCGAAGATATGAGTGCCCTGGCTTATGGAAACAACACGCTTTATGGATATTCCAACTATGCAACTCCTAAAGGAATTTACAGCATAGATACGACGACCGGAGCTGCTACCTTAGTTCTGGATGTTTACACCGGTACAGGCTTTCGTTTCTTTGCTCTGGATTACAATCCGCTGGACAGTTTGTTCTATGGTTACACCGAATATGGAGCTTCCGGACTTTATTCCATCAATATCGATACGGGTGATATGATCCAACTAACAGGAACAATTCCTGCCAGTAACGGACAGGGTCGCGGAATGGCAGTAGGTGACAATACAGTTTACCTGACAGCGACACGCGGCGATGACGGCATTCCCTTTTTTGCTTACGATATTTCTCAGGGAGTGGGCGGAAGTTGGGTGGAATTTACTAATCCTTATCCAAATTATCATTCCACCGGTGGTGCAGCCTGGATTCCCAACCAGGTTCAAACGATACAGATCAGCGGACATGTGGTGGGAAGTGACGAACCAGGTGTTGGTTTGGCAAATTGTGATGTAATTCTTTCCGGAGATAATACATATCAAACCCAAACCGACCTGAATGGTGATTTCTTGATCACTGAAGTTGTGGGAAATGCAGATTATTCCCTGGAAATTTCTCATGCTGGTTTTGAAACATATAACACGATATTACAAGCTGGAATCGTCGATATTGATCTGGGAACAATCGAACTGGATGAACTTGCTTATCCCGCTACTGAAGTATTGGCTGTAGTGAATGTGGAAAATACTGAAGTTTTGCTAACCTGGAATTCACCCACGCCCGATGAGAGAGATTTGGAATCTTATGATGTTTATCGTTTCCTGGAAATTAATAGCGTCATTCCCTTTTTATGGGAATTGATCTCAGAAGGTTCTACCGATACATCTTTCGTCGATACAGACTGGATTTTACTGGAACCGGATATTTACCAATATGCAGTTGTAGCGGTTTATTCAAACGGTATCGTAGCAGAAGCTGCTTTTTCCAACGTGGTGGAAAAACTGCAGGTTTTCAATCCACCTCAAAACCTGTATGTTGACCACACTTATTCTTTTACTAATAATATCTATCATCTATATTGGGAAGTTCCCGAACCCTGTAACGCAACTCTCATCAATTATAATATTTATGTAAATTATGAAGTATATGTCACTGTTTCTGACAGTTTATTAGATTATGTAATTATTGATGCTCCAATAATGCCCGGTAGTGGAGAAAGTATATTCTATGTTACGGCTCTTTATGAAAATCCAAACGGCGAATCTGAACCTTCAAATATTGTGATATGTTTTCCTATGATATCATCCGAACAGAATATTGTATCATCGGCCAATCTTTTAATCGGTAATTATCCCAATCCTTTTAATCCGGAAACGACGATTTCTTTTTCATTAAACACCGAAAACACCAGCCTTCACAACGCTACGGCTTGGCAGGCTGAAGACACCGAACTAATCATTTATAATCTTAAAGGTCAGAAAATAAAAACGCTTTATCCGTTCCCAAACGGAAGTTTAGGAACGAGAGAAGTTGTCTGGAACGGGACTGATGAGAACAATCAACCTGTTTCATCCGGAATTTATTTCTATCAGTTGAAAATCGGAAATCAATATTCTGAAACTAAACGTATGCTACTTCTGAAATAGTGACATATGTCCTTCCGAAGGTTAAGTGTCTCTCAATATTTCTTAACCTTCCGGTTTAGCCGGACAAGTCGTAATGGTTGACTCTAACTGTTCTGAGCCCCACAATAAATTTTTCCGTTGTAGAGTTCAGAACAAAGAAGCTCATTCCTGAATACACTCCCACAACTCCTTTTTTTGATAAAGCACTTGCACATTTATTTGAACTTTTCAAATTTTGTAACAGTTCTGTTTGAACAAAAAGGAAAATATGATAAATTTCAGATTTGTAAGTTTTTCTGAGAACCTACTTGAAAAAGTTATCTCTGAAAATAAAGATAAGCAATCTCTTTTCTTATTTCCCAATATCAACAGCAAAAAGCAGGCTTTAAAGATTTATCAGAATCTCTGGGATTTCTCAAATTCGAAATTCCTCACAATTAATGAATGGAAACATTTGATTTTCGAGACTTCGTTTCCAATCCTGAAAGATGAAAAAAGAAAAATTGCTTTCTATTCTGTTCTCACCAATGAAAATAAAAAGGTTTTTAAAATTAATAATTATTCCCAATCAATTGAACTTGCAGCCAATTTCTTCGATTTCTGGAAAGAGATAAACGAAGAAATGATCAATCATTCATTTATCGAAAAAATCCTTGCTTCCAAAGAAACATCTCAAAACTGGCAAAAGAAAACTTTTACTTGTTTGAAAGAAATTCATTCTAATTATAAAAAATTGTTATCTGAACGAAAACTCACAGACAAAATTTTCTTATTCAAAAAAGATAACTTGAATTTGGATTTCATAAAATCCTTTGATTCTGTAGTAATTATAAATCAATTCTATTTCACAAAATTAGAAAAATTTATTCTCAAACAAATTCAAAAAGAGATTCAGATATATTTTCAGGTTCCAAAAAATTATGTTGATAAAGACGACTTCCGTATTACTCAAGATTTTTCAGCAAAAGATGTTACAGATTTTAAAACAGAAAAAATAAAGATCATTCAAACACCTGATAATTTCTCAATGATAAGCGGATTGTTTGAAGAAATTCAGCAGGATAAACCTGATATAATAGTAGATTTTCAATTTTCAAAACAAGCATATTCATCTTTTTTCTCTTCTGATATTTTCGATATCTCTCCCGCAAAACCTTTTACTTCAACTTCGATATTTAATTTCTTCTCATCTCTTTTTGAACTCGTTTCCTCAATCATTCTGGATGATAAAAATAATGTCTATTTGATTAGAATGCAAAGCGTTCTGAATGCATTCAGGAATACCGATTTCATCGATTATTTCCTCGAGGGAAACAAACAGAAAGAGAAAATAAATATTCAAGAAAACCTACTTTTCTTTTTGAATAAACTCGTGGAAAAAGATTATAAATTCATAGATTTGAACTTGAATTTCTTCAAATACAATTCAGCTAACAAAGAGATCGAAGAAATTTTCAAGAGTGTTTTTAAAATGGTTGAGTTTTTCTTAAACATCAAATCTTTCTCAGATTTTATATCTCCAATCATATCTGATGTAATAATAAATATTGAAAAAATTGTTAATCATTCCGAAGCTGAATATTCAAATATTTTTGTGATTTATTATGAAGTATTAGCTGATTTTCAAACCCTGAATGAAATATTTTTTCCGGAAGATTGGAATTCACTTTTTTCAAAACAGAAAAATCAAACCTATAAAATTGCCAAGGCATCAGGATTTTTACATCTGTTCTTAAACTTTATGAAACAGAGAAAAATCAGCTTAAACTTAAAAACCAATAAGACAAAAAAAATCAAAATAAAGTCACTTCAGGATACAAGAAATCTGCAATACGGCTCAGTTGCCATTTTAAATGTGATCGAGGGAATCCTGCCGGCTCCACCGTACACGCCTTTTCTCTTTTCGGAAAATCAAAGAAAACAGCTGGGCTTGAAAACTTATGAAGATATAAAATTACGAGATAAATATTATTTTCTCAGACTCATCGCCCAAACAAAATATCCGATAATTTTTACATGTAAAAATCTTGAGGAAAATATTGAAATAAGTTCATTTCTGGAAGAATTAAAGATTCATTTTCCGGATGAAATATTCGAGCATTCATCTTGGAATCAATCATATCAAGAGATTTATGATAAATTCCTCTTGAATTCTTTGGATGCATTACCGGATAAAAGTGTGATTTCCCGGAAAGATTTCTTTTCGATTCCTTTTGATAGAAATCTTGATTTCCCCGAATCAAAAGTTACTCTTTCATTTTATCGTTTGGAGCGATTAAAGAAAAATCCGTTTCTTTATTATATTGAAAAAAGCATTGGCTCCTCTCCCCGACAAATTGAAATTGAAGAGGATTTTTCCGAAAGATTAATTGGAAATCTGGTTCACGATTTTTTCACAAAAACCTGGCAGCAAATCCTTAATACTTATCATAATCATAAAATAAAATATAATTTTCTTAAAACGGATTTCAAGCTGATCGACGATTCTATCAGGGCTGTTCTATCCGGAAATGAATTCAAATATAAATCTCCTCACAATTTTTCTAATTTCTATTTTGAGGAAATTTTTATTCCTATCCTACACGATTGCATCCGCAATTTCTTTTTCCGTATTCATAACGATTTTGAGCTTTCAAATAAAGAAATCACTGTTTTTCCCGAATCGGGTTCCACCCAGGAAATATCTTTTATGAACCTGGATGGATTGAATATTTTTCTTCGCGGCAGAGCTGACCTGAGAATTGAATCTGAAGATGGTTGTTTAGAGTCCAAGCGCAAACACCTTTTTTCAACCTCTTCCCGACCCTCTCCTATCGAGAAGAGGGAGACAAAAAAGTCTCCCTTCTCTTTGCAGGAGAAGGGATTAAGGGATGAGGAAAATAAACTCTATCTAATATTCGATTATAAAACCGGTAAAATCAGTAATGAGAAAAAAAAGAAATTCGAAAAACAGTTATTATTTTATGAATTATTATACTACATTTTGGAAAATCCGGAATTAACCAAGCAAATCAAATCTTATATTTTCTTTACCGAAAACAAGCAATTACATTCTCAATCTTTTAGAAAGAAATCAAAAAGAGAAATAATTGCAGAGTTCAAAGAAGAAGTTAAAATTTTATTTGAAGAATTATTCAAAAATGGTTTTGAAATTGCCCAAAAAATCGATCGCTACGATATTATTGAAATCTCTCGAAAAGACCTTTTTTCATCCAACAAGGAGCAAAACCGGTGATACGAAAAGTTATCAAAGCAAGTGCCGGAACTGGCAAAACATATCGGCTTTCTCTCGAATTTATCAGCCTGATTTTACAGTATAAAAACCAGGTGAAATTTGATGAAATTATG
The DNA here is from genome assembly GCA_013203665.1 of Armatimonadota bacterium. Taxonomy (GTDB): domain Bacteria; phylum Cloacimonadota; class Cloacimonadia; order Cloacimonadales; family TCS61; genus JABMPU01. Next base: position 7,200 of record JABMPU010000104.1, on the reverse strand, counting down.
GTGATAACTTTCACAAAAAAGGCAACTGCAGAAATTCGACAGCGCATTTTCGAGCATTTACATTCTATCGTTCAAAATAATGAAGATGGGAAAAAACTAATTGAAAACATCAAAAATATCAATTCTGAACTTCTTTTTGATACGAATGATTTTGAGTACATTCAATCTGTTTATAATGAAATGCTCACGAACAAAAACAAACTGAACATCAGCACGATAGACTCGTTTACGAACACAGTTTTCAAAGGTATGATTGCTCCTTATCATAATATTTCGGATTATGAAATCGACCCGGAAATCACCAGGCAATATCTTCCCGAACTCTTTGATGCGATTCTTCAAAAAGAACATTTAGCGGAATTTCATGATATTTTCTTCGAATCAAAAAGCAGGAATTTAGCTCAATATAAAGAATTCATAAAAAGTATAATTAGGAACCGCTGGTTGTTTCATTTAGCTCAGAACACATTTCAATTTGATGAAAATAAAATTGCGAAAGTTAAATCTGATTATTTCAATCAATATAAAATAAAAATTCTTGAAATTCTGTATGAGTTTCAAACTTATCTGCAATCATATTTGAAAGAGAAGCAAATTCAAACTGATTGGGAATTACTTCTTAATAAAGATTATTTTGAAATTTTTAGAAATTTTACTGATTTGAGTAAAATCTCTATTGAAGATTTTGTCGAAGAATTTTCCAAAATATTTTATTCAAAAAAGTTTATCTATCAAAATTTTCATCTTCTTTTAGAAGGTAAAAATTTTTGGAATGGCTCCAAACTTCTTAAGAAAAATTCTGACAAAGAAACAAAAACACAACTTTTCGAAAAACTTACTGAGCTTACCGAGTATTTTGCCAATTTTCTTTTTTTAGATAAATTACTGCCGGAACAGGAAAAAATAAAAAATTTAGCAGAAATCCTTCTGGCAAAATATGATGAGATCATCCTGCGGGAAAAAATCTTCACTTATGATGATATATCCTATCTAACTTTCCGCTATTTATACGATCCTGAAATTTCGATTATCGATGATAAAAATGTTCTGAATATTTTTTATGAACAGCTTTCTTACAAAATTCGTTTCGTGTTGATAGATGAATTCCAGGATACAAGCGTTTTGCAATGGAATATTTTGCATCCGATAATTTCAGAGGTTTTAAGCGGTGAGGGTCAAAAACCTTTCGGTGGAGTGATTATTGTTGGGGACGAGAAACAAGCGATTTACAGTTGGCGTGGAGGAAAACGCGAACTCCTGCTTAGAAGTCCGCAATTTTTGGAAACAACGGATAAACCGGAAATTTTAGATGTTTCTTATCGCAGCAAACCAAAAGTTATGAACTTTATCAATGAACTTTTCACTCATGATTACTTCGTTTCTCAGCTTTCCCATAATAAAATAAATTGGCAAAGTGGAATTGTAAATAGTTCTCAAACTTCGGATGAAGGATTTGTGGAGATCCATCTGCGAAACAGAAACAATAAATCCGACAGAAAATCTTTATCACGAACTGAAATTTACCAGGAATTCATAAGAGAAACCATCTTGCCTCTCATCAAAGAAGGAAAAATAAATCCGGCTGAAAGCGCAATTTTAGCTCGCAAAAATAGAGATTTGAATGAAATTGCTGCAGTTTTAGATGAGTTTAAAATTGATTATATATTAGAATCTTCTGCTACGATTTTTCTTCATCGTGCTATAAAACCTGTTCTTTTCCTCTTAAGATTTTTCGTTTATGATGATATTTTTGAATTGCTCAAATTTCTACGTTCAGACCTTGTTTTAATGCATTCAAAAGAACTGAAGAAAATATTGATATATCTGCAGAAAATAGAAAATTATGAAGAGTTTTTTCAGGAACATCCTGCTAATTCTTTTTTAAATAGAATTGCAAATTCGAAAAATGACTGTAAATGCATTAATCTACTTTCTTATGTTAAACTTATTTTTGAACAGTTCAGGATTTCTGAGATTTTCAGTTCTGAAATCGATATTAAAAATATCCATAAATTCCTGGAAATCACAGCAGAATTTGAAAAGCAAAATCAAGAATATCCTTCAAATCTTTCCGGTTTTCTCAGATTCATCAAAGCAAATGAAGATAAAGAAGATTTTTATCAAGCCGGCTTAAATGAAACAAATGCTATAAAATTGATGACCATTCATAAAGCAAAAGGTCTGGAATTTGAGACGGTTTTCTCTGTTTTCGATCTTTCTGCAAAAATGGCTGGAAATTTTAAAAAACTGAATTTCTACACTGAATTCAATGAAAATTTTAAAGGGATCGATGAGATGTTTATAACCTTTAATTTTGATAAAGTTTTTCAAAAATCATTTAAGAAAGAACTTTTTGAAAAATCTGAAATTCGTGAAGAAATCGAGGAATTAAACACTTTTTATGTTGCCTTAACCAGGGCAAAATCTAATCAATTTATTTTCTTCTTTTATGATACAAGAAAGGAAATTGAATCATATATTTCTGAAATTGAGAAAAAAGAAAAACCTGCGTTTCTGATGTTTTCTACACTTTACAATATGCAGAAAGAGCTTTTTCAAAAAATATCGGAATCTCAGCTTATTCGTCGGATTGGTAAACTGGTTGAACCGGAAAAAGAATCTATACCCGAAAAAAAGACTGAATATGATTTTTCTGAATACTTCTCGATTTCCTCTGAGAAGATGTTAGAAGCAAAACAACCTCAGCAGATTTTTCAAAACTATAAAAAATCAATTCTGGAAGATAGGAATATTTTGAAGGGAATTATTGCCCATTATTATCTGTCTCTTGTTTTTAAAGATACAAATGAAAATCGTCAAAAAGCTTTGCATCGGACAATCGCAGATTTTGGTGGATTATACTCAAAAAATAAAATTATGGAAATTTCTAAAAAAATTAATGCCTTTCTCAAAAAAGAAAACGAATATTTCCAATATGAAAACTGGGACAGGATTTTTAATGAGCACATCATTTTCGATGCTGACGGCAAAGAATATCGAATCGACCGCTTACTTGTGAACACGCATAAAAAGGAAATTATGATTTTGGATTTTAAAACCGGTGAAGATTTTGATGAGAAACAGATAGCTGAATATCGGCGAATAATTGAAGAGCTGCCAATTGTTAAGAAGGGAAATTACAAAGTAGATGCGAAATTTCTTTACATAGAAATTTGATTTTTCCTTGTCATTCCCGCGAAAGCGGGAATCTATGAAATTGTGGCGAAGCAGATTCCCAATCGAGTTGAGAATGACAGCAAAATGTCATTCCCGCGAAAGCGGGAACCTATAATAGGGCTACATGAGATCCCCGATCAGGTCGGGGATAACAAAACAGTAATATACAGGAGCAAAAACTATGAGCAAATTAATGATAAGTGTTTCTGGAGTACGCGGGATTTTCGGAGAAACTTTAACTCCCGAAATTGCTATTAATTTTGCAACACATTTCGGTGTTTTCAGCCAAAGAGGAAAAATCATTGTGGGAAGAGACTCACGCATTAGCGGTCCGGAAATGTTTCGAGCTGTCTCAACTGGTTTGATGAGTGTCGGCTGCGATGTTGTCGATCTTGGCATTGTTTCCACTCCCACAGTTCTCTTAGCCGTGGAAGAATCCGATGCAAAAGGTGGAATTTCGATTACTGCTTCCCATAATCCGGCAGAGTGGAATGCTATGAAATTTATTGGGGAAAACGGCATGTTTCTATTTCCGGAAAAAGCTCAGGAATTCATTTCATCGTTGGAAAAACCAGTTGATTATGTTGAACCGAATAAAATGGGAAAACTCAGTGAAGACAATGAAGCAACCAAACGACACATTAATAAAATTCTGAACATTTCTTATCTTAATATTGAAAAAATAAGAAAGATAAAATTCAAAGTAGTTATTGATTCTGTGAACGGTGCCGGAGGTTTGATCTCACCAAAATTATTAGAAAAACTTGGCTGCGAAGTTATTGAATTGAACAGTGAACCAACCGGAATTTTTGCTCACGGAGCTGAACCCTTAAATAAAAATCTGAAGCAACTTGAACAAGCAGTAAAGGAAAATAATGCAGATATCGGTTTTGCCACAGACCCTGATGTGGACAGACTTTCGATCGTTTCCGAAAAAGGTAAATGTCTTGGTGAAGAGTTTTCTCTTCTGCTTGCAGAGAAATTTGTGCTTTCCCATAAAAGGGGTGATATTGTAACCAATCTTTCCTCTTCAATGGCTTCAGAAGATATTGCAGCAGATTTTGGAGTTAAAGTTTTTCGCACAAAAGTTGGTGAAATAAATGTGGGCAAAAAAATGATGGAGCTGAAAAGCCCGATTGGTGGTGAAGGAAACGGTGGAATCATCTGTCCGGAAGTGCATTATACCAGAGATGCTCCGGTTGGGATGGCATTAATTTTGGGATATTTGGCAGAACAGGATAAACCCATTTCCGAACTTGCTGAAGAAATCCCAAAATATTATTTTGCAAAAGGTAAGATTAAAGTTGAACCTTTAAAACTCGATTCAATTATGGAAAAAATACCTGAAATTTTCCAAGAATACAAACTGGATAAAACAGATGGAATTAAAGTTCTGGGAGATAAATTCTGGATTCATATTCGCAAAAGCGGAACTGAGCCGATCATTCGCGTTTATGTGGAAAGTGATTCCACTGAAAGGTCGCAGGAATTATGCAGAGAAACGATTGAGAAGTTAGTAAGGTAATATTTTGTCATCCTCGCGTATGCGGGGATCTGAGAGTATAAAAGTAATGAGATTCCCAATCAAGTTGGGAATGACAGCAAAGTTAAGGAGCATAAATGAACGATAAAGGAATAAATAAGCATCAAACAAAAATCAATATAAACATATTTAATAAATTTTTATCTGGCGGAGTATTAATTTTATTAATCGTTGCATGTTTGATAAAAATTCATTCCATATTATCTTTTCCTAAAATTGATAAGTGGAATTATCAACAACTGCAAAAAATAGATAAAACAAAAAATGAATTTGAATTTATAGTATTTGGTGACAATAAAAATTCAGTAAAGACATTCGAAAATTTAATAGAAAAAGTAAATGAAGAAGAAGCAATATTTGCAATCGCTCTTGGGGATTTGGTTTATGATGGAGAAAAAGAAAAATTCAGATTCTTTATAAATCAGATAAAAAACCTTAATAAGCCGTTGTTAACTGCAATTGGCAATCATGAGATAACAGACCTGGGTAGGGCAAATTATTATGAACTGTTTGGAAATTTTTACTATTCTTTTGCAACTGACAACAGCTATTTTATTATTCTGGATAATGCTAACGAAACAGATCTTGACGCATGGCAAATGAATTGGTTAGAAAATGAGCTGCAAATAAGTCAAAATTATAAATATCGTTTTGTTTTTATGCATGTACCTTTATATGATCCACAGAAAAGTAAACACATAATTGACCATTGTTTGAAAGACACTGCATTTGCAAAGAAGTTGAATAATCTTTTTGATATGAATAACATAACTATGCTTTTTTGCTCACATATTCATGGATATTACAACGGTATTTGGGAAAAAACTCCATACATAATTACCGGTGGAGCGGGTGCCGAATTACATGGTTCTGATCCTCAACATCATTTTTATCATTATATCAAAATAAATGTATCTGAGAATGGTGTTGAATATGAAGTTGTCAGGATCAAAAGCCCAGAATTTGAATTTTTTAATAGATTAATTCATATCGTCTGGATATATATTTATGCTTTTTTTGCCATTAAGTTTTGGGATTCAATAATAATACTTGCTTTAATTTATTTGGGATTTTATATTATTTTCATAAAAAAAGAATGGCTTATTTTGAACCTTAGAAAGAAAAGAAAATAATGCGATACTGAACCCATTATCCGGATTTATATGGAAAGTGATGAATATAATTAATAGTTGTGGATTAACTTTTTTACTTGTGTTAAATACACAATAAATAATCGTAACTATAGGTTGGTTATGTACAACAGATTATTGTGCGTGGCATGCAGATGTTAGTAGCAACAAAACGGAGGAAATATTATGATAGCACAAAAAGTTAAAGTAACAACTACATCTGGTTTTGACAATGTTATAATCGAAAAATATTTAGAGCCCATTACAGCTCACGTTGTAGTTGGAATGAATTTATTTAAAGACTTCTTTGGAAGTCTTACTGATATTTTCGGTGGTAAATCTAAAACATATCAAAATACTCTCTCTTCAATAAACGAAGAAGTAATAAATGAACTTAGAAAAAAAGCATATTCCCTTGGAGGGAATTGCATTCTTAGTTTAAAAATTGATAATGATGAAGTGTCTGCACAGGGAAAATCAATGATGATGGTAAGTGCAATTGGTACGGTTGCAATAGCTAATTTTTCAAAAGAAATTTACTCAAATAACAAATTGGATTCATTAAACAAGGACAAATCATCAAGAATCAGTAATGAACGCTTAAGGATAATTCAAGAGAAAGAACAATACATTCGAGAATGTAAAAATGATTCAATTGTAATGGATGATGATTCCTGGATATTTGTTAAGAAATTTGGTGTTTCCGAATTATCTGATTATATACTAAATAATTTTATTCATTATTTTAATAACTTCATAGAATATAGATCAGAAGAATCTAAAGATTTATTTAATAATACTTCTGAATACTTTTTAATTATTGATCAAAATATCTCAGTTAAGCTGTTATATAATAAGATTAAAGAAGGTATTTCACTTTATGCAAGAAATGAATTGATTAAGTTAATTAAAGAAACTAAATTAATTAATTATTCTGAAATAATTGATTTAATAAAAAATCAGGATTTATATATACAAAAAGCAGGTCTTCTTCTTGCAATATCAGAAAAAGAATATTATGATAAATCAGACATACAATTTATTAAAGAAATAACAAAAGTAATTTCTAGTTCTTTTCAACAACGAGGAGAGAAATCGACAAAGAAAAAAGCTTTATCTTCAAAATTGATAGAAATTTGGATTTGCGATTGTGATAAAGAAAATAGCATTAATAATAAATACTGTTCATATTGCAAAAGAGATATTTTTGGTTTTAAAAAAGGAGAAGAAAAACCATCATCATATATACAAAAATTGTCTAATATTGAGAGAATATTAATTGATAATGTTATGTAAAAAAATAGTGATGCTACTAACAAATTAAGGATTTCCCTGCAGCGAAGCCTGCCT
>JABMPU010000103.1 GCA_013203665.1 Armatimonadota bacterium | reverse complement strand
AGAAAGCAACAAAAGATATTCAACTTCTGAAGCAGAGCCCATTGCAATATTTAAAAAGTTGGATAATTCCTTTTTTGATTTTCTTCCACAGCCTTCAGAAATATTATTGGGGATGGATACGGAAGCTCTTCTAATCTGATTCGTAATTCCAAAAATTTCTTCTTTTGGAAAATTTTTAGTAACTTGATAAATTTCTAAAACAAATTTATGTGCCTTTTCCCATACTTTTAATTTACTGAATTCTCTCATTATCTCCCACTAATTGCTAATTTGCTAACCAGCTAATGGCTAACCGCTGCGGCAATATTTACAGCAGATTTTTTAAACCTTTTTCCAACCTTTTCACACCTTCTTCAATATTTTCCATACTGGCTGCATAAGAAAAGCGGATATATTTTTCTGCTCCAAAAGCAGAACCAGGAACAAGTGCAATGTGATATTCTTTTAAAAGGTATTTGCATAATTCCACAGAAGTCTCAATGTTCTTTTTATTGTTCAGATAATAAGCCACATTTGGCATTGTGTAGAAAGCACCCTTTGGAAGCAGACATTTCACATGCTCGATTTTGTTCAATCTATCAACCAGGAAATTTCTTCTTTTTTCAAATGTTTTGCGCATTTTTTCCACGCTTCCATCATCTTGTGTGAGAGCAGCCAAAGCAGCTTTTTGGGTCATTGAATTCACATTTGAGGTGGTATGACTTTGAATTCTGATTGCTCTTTTGATGATTTCCGTAGGTCCGGCTGCGTATCCCAAACGCCATCCGGTCATAGCATAAGCTTTGGAAACACCATTAATAAGAACTGTGATTTCGCGGATATCATCTGAAAGAGAAGCGATCGAAACGTGCTTTTCTCCATCATAAATAAGTTTTTCATAAATTTCATCTGAAATGATCAGAATATTATGTTTCAGGCAGATTTCAGCAATTTTTTCTAATTCCCGTTTATTATAAACCGAACCTGTGGGATTATTGGGAGAATTCAAAATCAGTGCTTTGGGATTGCTCAAAGATAGAATTTTTTCCTCGAGTTGTTCTGCAGTTATTTTGAATTTACTGGAAATTGTGGTGGGAAGAAGAACGGGAAGGGCATCCATCATTTCCACCTGGGAAGTGTAACTCACCCAATACGGTGAGGGGATCAAGACCTCGTCTCTCGGGTCACAAACAGACATCAGGATATTTATGATGGCAGCTTTTGCTCCGGGCGAAATAATGATATCATTAGGATTGCAATCCAGATTATTATCTTTCTTTAATTTAGCAGAAATTGCCTCTCTTAATTCCATGATTCCGGCAGCAGCCGTATATCTGGTAAAATTATCATCAATCGCTTTTTTGCCGGCTTCTTTGATATAATCCGGTGTATTAAAATCAGGTTCACCTACACCAAAATTGAGCACATCGATTCCTTGGGCTTTCATCTGTTTTGCCAAAGCAGAAACAGCAAGAGTAGGTGAAGCTTTAATTGCTTTTGCTCTATGAGAAAGGTGAATTGTCATTATAACTCCTTCTTCTTTAATTATTTCTGTTCTTCCACAACTATCTTGGCAATATCTGCCACATGCAGAAACAGTTTCCTGATCTTTCCTAAAAGATTATACCTGTTTTGTCTTAGTTCTTCATCCGGCACATTAACCAGAACATCATCAAAGAAATTATCTATTAAAATGCTGAAACTAACCAGATTTTCCATGATATTTTCATAATTTTTTTTTTGAAGGGATTTTTCTAAGGAATCTGAAAGAGTAAGATATTTTTTATAAAGGATTTTTTCTGTGTTTTCATGAAGAAGCTGTATATTGACAGTACCGAGATTTTTTGCTTCAGCAATGATGTTGGAAACTCTTTTAAAACCTATCACAAGTTTGATGAAATCTTCTCTTTGTTTGAATTTTTGCAGGTCAGATGCTCGCTGTTTCAAATCTGTAATATTGGAATGGTCAATATGCATCACGCTCTCGATCACATCATAATCTATTCCGGTTTGTTTCAAGAACCAGTTTATTCTTTGTTTGAAAAAATCATAAACAAGGTTTTTATTATTTCCGGGTTTTTCTAATTTATCTTTGAGAATCTCAAAAGTTTTATCGATTAATTGATGAAGGTTAATTTCAAATTTCTGAGAATCGATGATTTGAACAATTCCATTAGTTGCCCGTCGCAGGGCAAATGGGTCTTTGGAACCGGTTGGAATTAGTCCTACGCCAAAAATCCCGCAAACCGTATCCATCTTATCTGTAATTGCTACCAAAGCACCGACTTTGCTCATAGGATATTCATCTTTTGCGTTTCCGCCCTGGTAATGAGTGAGAATTGCCTGGGCAGTTTCCCGAGATTCTCCGCTCTCCAAAGCATAATTGTATCCCATATATCCTTGAAGCTTGGTGTATTCTTTCTCATTTATCATCAGAGTAACCAGGTCTGCCTTGCACAGATAAGCGGCTCGCAGCGAGTTCTTTTTTTCCGTTTCACTTAAACGCAGATTTTCGTTTAGGAATTCCACGATCTTTGTGAGGCGTTCTGTTTTTTCAAAAATAGTTCCAAGTCCGGATTGGAAAGTAACTTCCTTTAATTTTGGCACATAAGATTCCAAAGGCTGTTTTTTATCTTCATTATAATAAAATGCCGCGTCTTCCAAACGTGCTGTAATAACTTTTTCATTTCCCAGTTTTATTAGTTCGGAATTCTCAGGATTTCCATTTGAAATAAAAACAAATTTATTAATTAGCTCTTTTTCCTTATTAATAACAGGGAAGTATTTTTGGTGTTCGGATAAGGTTGAAGTGATTACAGCTTTGGGAAGGTTTAAATATTTTTCATCAAATTCTGCAATTATTGCAGTTGGGAATTCGACCAAATCCGTAACGGTTTCTAAAAGATTTTTATCTTCCAGGATGTTTTTAGAGGAATTTTCAAAAAGCAAATGAATCTGATCAACTATCATTTTTTTTCTTTCATCACGATTTACGATCACAAAAACAGATTTTAGTTTCTCTTCATATTCATCAGCAGAATTGATTTTTACTGGATTTTCTAATTTCTGAAAGCGATTACCAAAAGAGATATTTCCTGTATTATTTCCGTTAAATTCAGCAGGGATAACTTCGTTACCATAAATAGCGAGCAGCCAGCGTATCGGTCTGGCAAACGAAAATTGTTGCTGGTTCCATTTCATTTTTTTTGGGAAGGGAATTTCCTTTATAACATCTTTAATGAATTCAGATAGAATCAGTTTTGTATCTTTTCCCTGTTTTTGGATTTTCAGGGCAATTTTTTCGCCTTTCTTTGTTTGCTGGAAATAGATCTTTTTTTCATCGACTCCGTTCAGGAATCCCAAACCAGCTTTTGTCAGGTTTCCGTTTTCATCATAAGCGATGTTTTTTGCAGGTCCGATTTTTTCGATAATTTCATCTTCCTGCTTTGTTTGTAAATTAATGACTTTAATAGCCAATCTTCTTGGCGTGGAAAAGGTGCTTATATTTTCATAAGAAAGTTTTGCTTCTTTTAGTTTGGATGCAAAATATGATTCGAGCTTATTTACTGCGGCTGAAATATAGCCGGCAGGGATTTCTTCCGCACCTATTTCAAATAAAAAATCTTTTGTTTGCATCCTGACCGCCTGAGTTTTTAGGAGAAACAAAATTTTTATTTTTAGATTTATTGTCTAACTTTTTATTATGAAAAAACTAATAAATATTTAATTATCAAAAATTGAAATAAAAAAACTGCCCTTATTTCTAAAGTCAGGTTATCAATTTAAGGATCCGGCAGTTGACGGAGACGACTCGAAACTATTTGAGAAGCAACATCTTTTTCACTGCTGATGATTTACCTGCAGAAATTTTGTAGAAATAAATTCCTGATGAAACAGGTTTATTGTTTTCATCTGTTCCATTCCAGGTTATGGAGTAGCCGACTCCGTAGGCTTTTGTGACGAGGGACTCGTCACACTCCAAAACTTTTACTTTCTGTCCTTTCAAATTATAGATTTCAATTCGTGTTTCTTCGTGTAAATTCTTGGTTGAAAAAGAAATCGTTGTAGAAGGATTGAATGGATTGGGATAATTTCTCAATTGAATATTGAATATTGAATATTGAATATTTTCCACATCCACTGTTTCCAGCATTGGAATTAGTACCTGAGTAAATTGCCCATCGAACACTTCTACTTCATACTCTATTACATCCTCATAAAAGACGCGTTCTGCATAAACATCATAAATACCGGCAGGAAGTTTGTATTGGAAATTTCCGATGCTGTCTGAGAAAGTGAACTCACCCGGTTGGTTGTCTATTTTCAGCAGAACATAATCTACAGGTTCTCCGGTTATTGGATTGTAAGTGTAACCCTCGATGCCGCCAAATGAAGGTGAATTATATTCATAAGGACCAATATCGATTATAGCAATTCCATTTCCATCTCCATCCCAGACTCTGTGATTGTAATCCATATCGAACGGATAATAATAATACAGAGTATCGAATCCTGCATCTATTGCCAGGCTACCTTCAATGAGATGAAAATCTCCATTAGTAATATCCTCGAACAGTGTTTGAGCCTGCAGAGAATCCACCCAGATGTTGCCGCCGCCATCGATTAATGGATATTCCAATTCAAAATCAATTATACAATTACGAAAAGTACTAGTACCATGTAGTATCGGAGACCAGAATAAATCATTACTTTGTAAAATAACACAGTTTGTATGAAAATTATCGTTATTATCAGAGAAATTGTTTTCATTATTATAAAATAGGTTACCTAAATTATGAACATCATACGCTGAAAAAGCAGCATTTGAACCAACATAATTACAGACAATATTATTATAAAAATTTATATTAATCCCGATAAATACAAGACCTTCGTCAATTCTATTATTAAATATTTTTCCAAATGAATTAAAACCAGTATCTAAATCACATCCTTCAAAATAATTATCGCTTATCTCCACATAAGCATCATCTATACTAATTCCATCATGACCACCTATGAAACGGTTGTTTTTGATATAAATTGAATCGTTTGGATAACCTCCGTTTATACCTTTGGAACAATTAATAAAATTATTATTATAAATATATGATGCATCTTCCGAATCCATATCCGCATCAAGACCACCTTCAATAAAATGATTATT
>JABMPU010000102.1 GCA_013203665.1 Armatimonadota bacterium | reverse complement strand
TTGCCGGAGTGGTGGAATTGGTAGACACAAGGGACTTAAAATCCCTCGGGCTTTTTGTCCGTGCCGGTTCAAGTCCGGCCTCTGGTACCATAAAAACCAGCCTGAAATGGCTGGTTTTTTATTTGGAGAAAATTTTCAGCAGGTTATCAGTTGGTACAATCTTCAAGATTGAACCTGCTATTGGATAATCTGTTTTGCCCAATCACTAATTTCTTTTATAATCTCTTTTTTCTTAGCTTCATTTTGTTTAATGGGATCTTTAAAACCGATTTCACCTAAAAACACATTTCCCATCAATTGTTTTTTCAAACTTTTAAAAGTTTTTCCTGGATTATCTCCATAACAGCAAAAGAGGACAATTTTCTTGTTTTCAATATTTACCTTTGAGAATAATGAGTGAAGTGTTGGTGTGAAATTGGCTGCCCAAACCGGTGTACCAATGAATAAAATATCATAACTATCAATGTTTTTATCAAATTCCAATAAAGTAGGTTTAATTTTAAAAATCATCTGCATCCCAGCTCGTATAAATCTTGTAAAACTTTTCGGATTCAAATCTTTCTTCGGTTTCAATTCCAGAATTTCAGCATCGATTGCTTCTGCTACAAAAGCAGTATTTCCCTCCAATGAATAAAAAATTGCTAATTTTTTCATCCTTCCTCCAATTTACACCTTCTAATCCTTCCTGACACATTTACAAAAACCATGATAAATGGCGCAAATCCCTCCGAAAATCGCAAAAAATCCCCAGAACAGCGGCATCGCAAAGATATAAATAAGTAATATCTGCCCGTTATTAGCTTTGATCTGCTCTGCTATCATCGGTACATAATATATTCCTGCTGTAACCAGCATACATCCGGCAACTATAACCATATGCCCGAAAATGATATTACCATAGCGACTTTTAGTGAATTTCAACATTACTAACCCAGCTCCGATAATAAGCTTGATAACTGCCCAAAGATATACTCCAATAACAAGATGATAAATTCCAAAAGCCAGCAAACCTATTCCCAAAATAAGTCCTGCAATTCCTCCTGATTTCATCTCTCCCCCTGTTTTTTTTCAGCAGGTTCAATCTACAAGATTGAACCTGCTATTCTTCTTTTTCTTTATACAATTATAAATAATTCCATAGCTTGCTAACCCAAGCGATGTTGCAATTATTCCCATATAAAGTTCGTCAACATTCTGCCAGAATCCACTTAATTCAATGCTTCGCCAGATACTTACTGTGATAACTCCTAATATACTTGCGAAAACAAATTGATAGTCTTTTATTCTATTTGGAAAAATATAGCCATATAAAACAGGAAGAAGTAAACAACTGGCAGAATAACTTCCCAGAGTTTTCCATACAGCCTTAATATTTCCTTTGAAAAGAACACCCATAAATACAGCAATTATTCCCACACTGATTATTCCAAAATTATGAACACATATTTTGCCTTTCAACTTTTTGGGCATCATATCATAAGAAACCGTGGTTCCTGCAATGAAAAGATATGAATCGAGAGTTGATAAAATAGTAGCCAGAATTCCTGCCAGCACAAGACCCCTTATTCCATCCGGTAAAATTTGAAGTGCATAGATGAGATAGGCTTTATCTGATGCAGCTTCAGGGATCACTGCTCTGGCGTACATTGCTCCGCTCGTTGTACAGATATCGAACAAAACCCAGATAATTGTGGAAATGAGTATTCCACGTTTTGCCACTTTAATATTCTTCGCTGCAAAAACTCTTTGATAAAAATTCGGATCGACCAAAGTAGATAAGGCAATAAATCCCCAAACGAGCGTAGTTGCAATTCCTACTCCACCCGTAGGCGAAAAGTGAGTATCGGGAAGATTTGCCTTTAAAAAACTAATCCCTCCAAAAATTTTGTATGAGAAAACAAGAACCAGAAAAACTCCCAGACACATCACAAAGAATTGCACGATATCAGAAAAGACAATTGCTCTGAATCCACCATAAAGTGTGTAAAGAACAACGACCGTAACACCAATGATCATGCTTTGTAGAAATGAAATACCAAACAATGCCTGAATGAGAAGTCCCAAACTTATCACATAAGCAATGGGAAGAACATTAAAGAAATTAAAAACTGCACTCAGCTTTCCTGCTCTCGGTCCGAACATCTGTCCCACCAGTTCGGGAAGGGTAAGTGCCTTATATTTTAAAACTTTATGGGTGATGAAAAAAGCAAATAAAATATATGCAATATACCAGAACACACCTTGGGTGATAAAATTGAAAATACCTTGTTCAAAGGCGATCTTGGTTACACCAAAAATTCCTCCGTACCAGGTTGCCACAAGGGTTGCTACGAACATCGGTAATGTAAGTTGTCTTCCCATTAAAAGTAAATCTAAAAAAGCCAGTTCTTTATTATTCTTCAGTTTCTTCTTTTTATATTGTCCATAAATAACTGCTGCTATGGTTAGGATCAGTATTGAAAAAAACACGATCCAATCTACTTTTGTTAAAATCGTTTTATAATTAATTGTTAGATCAAAATTCAATTTCTTAAAACTCCTTTTTCGGCATTACCCGATAAGTCTAAGGGTCGCATTATTAATACCTCTCAGCACTCAATGAGGCTCCCCTGTTACTTCTATTAAAAAATGATGTATTAGTTTATAAGTCAATTTATTTCTGGTAAAAAAATTATTTGACACATTTTATCAATTTCAATTTCTGAACATAGATTTGATCTTTAGAAAATTGCGTAACGATTTAGGGGTACTGACCGGAAGCTATCGGAAAGTTGAGATCATACCCTTGAACCTGATCTGGATAATGCCAGCGTAGGAAAAATTGGATAAAATTTTAAACCACATTCCGGTTTTGCTGGAGTGTGGTTTTTTTTGTAATTTTGACGCAGATGAACGTAGATTGATGATGATTAATTAAGAAAAATGTTATTGCAGACATCTTATTTGCAATCACTTTCCGAACTTTTCAATTCGGAAAGGAAGGAACAAGAGAAGATTCTGCTTCGGAAGTAAACTTTCGAGTTGTAAGGAGGTTGCGACGACGACTTGAGATAATATGAAAGCAGCATCCACCTCGACTCGATGTACCCCCGATATGGTCATTCTTCCCGATGGGGTAAGCTTACAAGTCGAAAATAAAATGGAGAAAATAATGAGAAAACCAATTTTAGTAATTTTAATTTTGTTAGTTAGTATAACCACAGCTTTTGCTGACACCTTAATGGGACAAATATTATCAGAAGAAAATGAGAAGCCAATTCCTTCTGTAGTAGTAAAAATTAGAGATTTGAATTTATTCGCCTACACAGATGATGAAGGAAAATTCTTTTTTAAGGATTTAAAGCCCGGGGAATATTCAATTTCTATCAAGCGGATCGGGTATCAAAAAATTATGGCAGTTGTTCCGACCTCACAACCAAATGTTCTATATTTGAAAATTCAACCGAGTTTAATGGATGGAGTAAGAATTTCAACGACTCGTGCCAGAGAACGCGAAACTCCTGTTACTTTTACAAATCTGGGAAATGAAACTATCAAAGAGATAAATTACGGGCAGGATATTCCAATGCTGATGATGGAAGTTCCCAATGTTTTTTCATATTCCGAAGCAGGGAATGGTTTTGGTTATTCACATCTTAAGATTCGTGGATTTGATCAGAAACGGATTGGAGTAATGATCAATGGAATCCCTCTCAATGATCCTGAAGATCACCAGGTTTACTGGGTTGATATGCCCGATTTTGCAGAAAGCACACAGGATATCCAGTTTCAGCGAGGAGTAGGAAGTTCGCTTTATGGAGTTTCTACTTTCGGTGGTTCTTTGAATTTGCAGACAAATAATCTCAATGCTCCCAATCGAACAGAAATCTTTTCTAATTTTGGAACCTATAATACTTACAAATACGGAGTAAAAACAAACTATGAAATTTTCAAAGATTACAAATTAAACCTGCGTTTTTCCCGTATCAATTCTGATGGATATCGAAATAATTCCGCATCAGAACTGTGGTCATATTTCACAAATCTTTCGCGAATTGGAGAAAGATCTGTAACCGAACTGAATGTTTATGGCGGAAATGAACTTACACACGCAGCCTGGTATGCTTCTTCGGAAAGCGACCTGGAAGTAAATCATCAGCATAATCCGATAACTTATGATAATGAAATAGATGACTTTTCCCAACCGCATTTTGAACTGCATCACAGCTTTTTCCTGAATGACAAAACCAATCTTAAAAACACTCTTTTTTATATTCGTGGAAATGGATTTTATAAACAATTTAAAACCAATCGAGACCTCTGGGAATATGGTTTGGCAACTGAACCGGATTCATTGGAAAGCGATCTTGTCCGTAAAAAAAATGTGACCAAAAATCATTATGGTTGGATCAGCCAAATTAACTTTAAGCATAAAAACGGTGAATTGACTTTTGGCAGCTATCTTAGCCTTTTCAATAGCGAACATTGGGGTGAAGTGGAAAAGCTTATCAATTTTACTCTTCCCGGATTTGAAAAGGATTTTGAGTATTACAATTATTCAGGCGATAAACAGTACATCACATTTTACCTGAATGAAATGTACAGCCCGATCTCCAACCTGAACCTGATGGCAAACCTTTATTACCAGCATATTAACTACAAATTTGACCAAAACAAAGCCGGTAACTTTGAAGAAGCTTTCCTGAATTCTTATGATGTAGATTATAATTTCTTTAATCCACGTTTTGGTATAAATTATAATCTGAATGAGAATCTAAATTTTTATGGAAATATCTCTTTTGCACAGCGTGAACCTGCTGATGATGAGCTTTACGATACCTGGTACGGACCGGATGATCTGGGAGTCACACCACTTTTTGCAAAGGCAGACACAGTATTTGCAAATGACGACTCGGTTATAAGAATTAATTGGAAAGAGCCTTATGTGAAGGAAGAAAAACTGATTGATTACGAACTGGGGATGACATATAATTCCGGCTTGTGGAACATTAAAGCAAATCTGTTCTGGATGAATTTCAGAGATGAAATTATTCCTTTTGGTGGTGTGGATGATGAAGGCAGCCCAATTCGGGGCAATGCAGATGAAACGGTTCATCGTGGTGTGGAACTTTCCTGGAAAACACAATTGCCGTATAACCTGCTTATCTCCGGAAGTTTCAGTTATAATGATAACTACTTCGAAAAATTCGTGATGTATGACTGGGATGAAAATTGGGATGTGGTCGAAATAAATTTCAAAGATAAAACTATCGCAGGTTTTCCTGATATCTTGGCAAGTGGAAGATTGAGCTATAAAACAAATCCCGTAACTATTTCTGCTCAAATACAACATGTAGGAAAACAATACCTGGATAACACAGAAGATGAAGACCGTACAATCGATCCCTTTCAGGTGGTAAATGCTTCTGTTGTCTACAAGATCAAGAAAGTATTCGGGAAATCGGATATCATACTGAATTTAAGAGTAAATAATATTCTTGATAAAGAATACGAAACTGCCGGTTATTACGATCCTTGGGGTGGACCGAACTGGAGCGGAGCAAATTATTATTTTCCTGCTGCAGGACGGAATTTTATGGCTGGTGTGAGAGTGGGATTTTAACAGGTTTATGCGTAGAGGCAGGTTAGTAATCTGCCCTTTAAATTTGTTACAGAATTTGAAATTATGTATTTAATCTGTAGGTTTTTGAAATAACCTTGGATATTCTAATAAGATTTGAGCTTTTATTTCATTTTCAAATTTACAGTCATAAAGTGTTTTAGTATTTTTAAAAATCTTGATATTCAGACTATCAATTCCAGAAAAATTACACCATCTAATATCAGCATTGTTAAAACTACAATTAGATATCCCGCCCCAGAAAATCGTATTACTAAAATCAATAGAATGAATTTTAGAATTATCAAAATTAACAACTCTAACAGTTGTATGAAGAAAACTAGAATCAAATAAATAACAACCAGAAAAATCTGAATTGGTTATTTGAGCATTGTTGAAATTACAATAAGCTAAGCGAGAATCGGAAAAATTCGATAGACTCAAATCTGAATATGCAAATCTAGTTCCGCTTAAATTTGAATTACTGAAATCTGAATTAATCAACAAAGTCGAATCAAATTTAGCAACCATTAAATCAATATTGCTTAAATTTATATCACAGAGATTTATTGAATCTAATTCTGATTTCCAACTTATGATAATTTGTTTTAACATATCACTAATAAAATTATTTGATTTTTGAGAAGGAATATATTCTGCATTGTGTCGATATTGATAACCTCCATAAAATTCCTTTAATATTGGACGATACTCATTCTGCTTAAATAATATTGATTTCACAACAGTAATTGGTTTAAAGAAAGATGGTTCAATGGGAATATTTTTATTTTGAATCGAAGGTATTATCTCTAATCCTTTATCATAATTTGGAGTGGATAAAATTGATAAAACTGTGTTAACTCGGTTATTAATATTCGAAAGCTTTAACTCGTATATATTCAAAACAAGTGTAAAAATTGTAATATAATAAACAAGGAACAAAAAGATATACTTACAAACTTTTTGGAATACTGTATTTCTAAGAATACGAAGAACAATATTTTTAAACTGCTTCACTTTAGTAATTAATTTCATTTTATTTCTAAATTATATTTTTAACTTTTTCGTCAAGAATTTAATCGAATTCTCTTTCTGTGTTCTCTGCCTGCCAAGCCGAAGCTAGGTGAAGGTTGGTACCTCTATGTTTCTATATTGAAAAACCATGCTGTTCTTTAAGCCAATGTCTCTGCTGTGTACTCTGTTCCTCTGTGCATCTGTGTTGAAAATCCTCTTTATCAAGTTATCAATCCCAGCTTACAACCGTTCCCGCATAAAACGGTTGGATCATACCGGGTTTAAGCTCAATGAGCATGGCACCACTTTTGTTGATGCCTTTGGCAATACCAGAAAATTTATCAAAATCCGTATCCAGTTCTACTCTTTTTCCTTTTAGAAGGGAATATCTATTAAAATATTTTACATCCAGTTTTCCTTCAATAAAATCAGGTAAATTTTCCGAAAATTTATCAAAAATATTTCTCATCACTTCTGTATTATTTACCTCGATTCGAAATTCTTTTTGCAGAGATGTTGCAGTATCGGAAAATTCATCTGGAAACACAATAACATTAGAATTTATTCCGATTCCTATCAGGTGATATTTCCTTGCTGTAAGATGTTTTGATAAAATCCCACAGAGCTTTTTATCGCTCAAATAAATATCATTTGGCCACTTGATTTTCAGTGTACTTTTCATCTCAGGAAAAAGTTCTATTAAAGCTTTATGAATACATATTCCGGTAAAAATCGTTAAATTGGATTCCACTGAAAGACCATAAATAGCAGCAGTAATCCAGATTCCACCCTTTGGAGAAAACCAGGGATTTTTCTTTCTGCCAATTCCTGATGATTGCTCACTGGCAATCACCAGAAAATTTCCCTGAGCTTCATTTGTTTTAATCAGTTTCTCTGCATATCTATTTGTACTGCTTAGTTTAATGAAATAAAATATTTCATCAAAAAAAGGATGAGAAAAATTCTTCATTTTTTACCTATATTATTATTTTCCGCTCGTTACGAAAGTCCTCTTTCGTGATGCATTCTTAACTTTCCGAATCTTATTTTCAAGATATTCTTCGTGGGAAACTTCGGAAAGTGGGGCAATGTTCTTTTTTCATCTTGGTGCCTTTGTGGTTAGATTACAATATCAACATCGCATCTCCGTAACTAAAAAAACGATATTTTTTAGCAACAGCTATTTGGTAAGCTTTTATTATATTCTCATAACCTGCAAAAGCAGAAACCAGCATCAAAAGAGTAGATTCAGGCATGTGGAAATTAGTGATTAGACCATCGATAATTTGATTTTTTTTTCCTGGATAAATAAAAATATCCGTCCAATGCGAACCATATTCCAATCTGCTATTTTCTGCAAAACTTTCCAAAGTGCGAGTTGTAGTAGTACCTACTGCAATTATTCTTCGACCTTCATTTTTTGCTTTATTAATTTTTTCTGCTGTTTCTTTTGAAATCTGGCAATGCTCGCTGTGCATTTTGTGATCCTGGATTTTATCGGTTTTTACAGGTCGGAAAGTTCCCAATCCGATATGAAGAATAACTTCCAGAATTTCAACACCTTTTCCCCTGATTTTCTGCATCAATTCCCTGGTAAAATGTAAGCCGGCAGTTGGAGCTGCAACTGAACCTCGATTTTCTGCATAAATGGTTTGATAGGTTTCTTTATCTTTTTCGATGGCTTCTCTTTTAATGTAAGGAGGAAGCGGCATTTTGCCAAAATCTTCCAGAACATTCCAGAAATCTCCCTGCCATTCAAACTGAACTATTCTGCCGCCTTCGTCTGCATAATCGATAACTTTACCTTTAAAATTTTCAGAGAAATTTATTTCAGTGCCAATACGCAATCTTTTGCCGGGTTTAACCAGACATTCCCATATTTTATCAGTTATTTGATTTAACAGAAAAACTTCTACTTTTGCTCCGGTTGGCTTCGTTCCAAAAAGCCTGGCAGGAATAACCTTTGTTTTATTTAAAACCAGGACATCGCCTGGTTTGAGGAAATCAATAATTTCCCAAAATTTATGATGAGATATTTTGCCGGTTGTTCTTTCCAATTTTAAAAGTAAAGATTCCGACCTTTTATCTTTGGGATATTGGGCTATTAATCCTTGGGGAAGATTGTAGAAATAACTACTTGTTCGTGTAAGGAACGTTTTCTGCATCTTTCAATATTGCTTTGAAACTACCAAAAATAATTTTACTTTCCATCTTAATCGGAACTTTATATTCATCATTTGTAATCCAAACCAGAATATTACCAGTTTGTTTAAAAATAGCTTCTCCCAATAATACAGGCTCGATTACCAGGCATTCCTTTAAACCAAAAATGGTTTTAATTTCTTCTTTTCGTAGAATTTTTATTTCCGTGTTACAATTTCTTCCGTCAACCGTGACATTGATAAAAACACTTTTCCCAACTTCCAAATCCTGGTTTCTTGTCCAATAAAAAGCACTCAGAATATCTTGTGTGTCGGAAGGGATCTCCATCCGCTTTTCTTTAAATCGTTTCTGTTTTTTACTGTATTTGAGATAAAGACTGAAATTCTGGTCAGGATAATAAAAATGAATTCTGTCCTGTCTATATGATCCTTCCCTCAATTTTTTTGTGAATTTGTAGGATACAAATCTTTTTTTATCCAAAACAGATTCAATCTTATCACGTACTCTGAAAACTGTATCAAAGAATGAATTCGTCTTGGAAGTAGATTTTATCAAATAGCAGTCTATCGAATCATGGTAAACAGTCTCACCCACTTCCAGAACCGCTTGCCCTGCTGTGATCACTCCATACTTGATCGCATATGTTAGTTTTTCTCCTGTTTGGAATCCCTTTAAGTTAGTACAAGTTAACATAATAATCAAAAAAAAACAATATCGAATGGATTTAATCATTATCAGAAAGCCTCCTGAGAGGTTAGTATCAAATCTGAAGAGTTGTTTCCAATAGCATAATCTATACGTAAAGTCAGTTTTTCATTCGGGAGCAGCATAAAGCGTAATCCAGCGCCACCACTACATTTCAGTTCAGTAAAACGTAATGCTTCCAAGTTATGTGCAACCTGTCCGGTTTCTATAAAGAAAGCAAGACCGACTCTCTGCTGTAATCTTGTTGCCCAGGGAAACAAACGATATTCGGAACGAACTAGGAGCCGGTGATTATCGATGAACCTGTTACTGTCATAGCCTCGCATTTTATTGCCAAGATCGGATAATTTCCTAAATGGAGCTTCATTTTTTGTATAAGTGAACATAGCTTGAAAAGCAAAGGCATGTCCACGTGTGATGGAGAAAAATCTTCTAAAGTCGATGCTATGTTGGGAAAAACTATAATCACTTCCTAGAAAATCTTGGAAGAAAATATTTTCAAATTTATAATAACCACCGGATGTAGAATAAAAAGTATTATCTCTGGAATCTCGAATAATGGAAAGACCCAAACCGGATATGAAGCAGTTTTCGCTTCCCGCAATTGATTGATTTATTAATTCACCTGTAGATTCGGTTTTCAAAAGCTGATAATCGTCCATTTCATAAAAGAGATCTATTGCCCATTTTGGGGAAAATCTTATCTTGAAAGAGGGCTGAAATTCAATTTCCTGCATCGTATATTTTTCTTGGGAATCTTCTTTAGTATTATTACCAATTCCGTAAAAGGAACTGGGCCAATTCTTGAAAGTCGTAGGAAAAGATATCGAGTATTTTCCCCTCATCATTTGCAATTCAGGCTGAAGAGTAAGTACGGTTTGTTTTTTTAAACTATACGTTCCATTAAAAATTATTGAGGTTGGAGGGATGTGCATTTCCAGGTTTTGTGGTCTGGAAATATACATTAGATAAGTTCCCAGAACAAGGCTGGTTTCGTTAGAATACATTGCATAAGGATAAAAAACAAGAGCAGTTCTGGGTTTGTTGGCTGCAAAAAGAATGCTGTTTGTTATTACTAAGATGAGCAATAAATACTTTTTCATATATGAGTCCGCTCTAAAAAGTCAGATTAAATAAAAAACGAGAAACCGTTAAAACGGTTAATGCTTTTTTTTTCATTAACCACCAACTTAAGTT
>JABMPU010000101.1 GCA_013203665.1 Armatimonadota bacterium | reverse complement strand
ATCTCTCCCATCCCACACAACAGAATGCTCCCCTGATGGAACCTGATCACTGACAAGCTGTTTCACTTTCTGACCTTTGATGTTGTAGATATTGAGTGAGACCTTTGAATTCTCTTTGAGAGAATAATTTATTGTTGTGGTTGGATTGAAAGGGTTGGGGTAATTTTGCAGAAAGGTTTGTTCGGGATTCAAAACATCTTCAGCTTCAACTAATGGGATCAAGTATAGATCGAGTGTTACCGTGTTATTATTGATCTCGATAAAATCGATAAATACACCGTAATAGCCATTTTTCCAACAATCCAGTGAAAAATTGCCGTTGGGCAAATCCACATGATAAAAACCAAGATCGTCACTCATTGTGGGAAGCCATAAACCTTCACCATGAATTTCAATATTGGCAAATGGAATCGGAATGGTCGTACTTTCCTCATACACAAAGCCTTCCAATGCGCCAGTGAAAATTATCGGTTCCAATTCAACATCCACAGTCACAACATTGTTGTTGATCTCAATATTTTCAACATGATTTACATAATACATTGGATGCCATGTGTATAGCGTGAAAATACCATTCGGCATATCAAAGAAGTAATAACCGTTTTCATCTGAAGTTGTATCATCCCAATAATTATCATTCCAAACTGATAAATCAGCAAATGGAATCGGATTTGTGGTTCCTTCTTCATAAACAAATCCTTCCAATAAACCTTCGAAAGTAATCGGATCAAGATAGAAATCCATCACCACATAATCGTCATCTATCACTACATCTTCCACGTATTGCTGGTAGTACATATCTCCTTCTGCACAGACTTCATAAGTACCATTCGGCAGGAAAAGCTGATAATAACCGTCATCTGTACCTGTGCCAAAGAAATTTGTTCCATCATAAGCGGAAATCCAGCTTTCATCTATAGGCTCCAAAGTGACAGAATCGTAGATGTAGCCTTCCAATCCACCGGTTGCAGTATGAGCATGGAAATCTATTCCTGTGCTGCCGGAAGAAATATTATTATAATACTCTTCGACGTAAATTCCGGGAATATCCCAAATATCCAGTTGAACACCATAACCACCCATAGCATCAGCTTCGCTGGCCACAGGCAGATCATATGTACCATCCACAAGACTGATTGTAAAAGATTCACCAATTACATCATTCCAACATTGAATTTCAAAACCACTTGCAGGAATTCCATCCAGATATACAGTTCCTTCTATCAAAGAATCTGTTTCATAGAGCATGAGATCAACTATTTCTGTATCTCCTTCTTCGATGTAAATCTCGATTTCTTCCGGCTCCATGTAATCCGGCATCAGCTCATCATCGTAAAAACCCATTTCCCAGATTCCTTCGATCACAGAAATTTGGTAAAATCCATTTTCATCAGTTACATCCCATACATTTCCCGGCATTTCATCTTGTTGAGCAAAAACAGTGATTCCTTCCAAAAGTGCACCGTTTTCATCCGTTACAGTACCTTCGATTGTGGCGTTTCCCTGCACGAAATTAAAGTCATACCCCGTGAGATGACCATTGATATTCACATCGATATAAACCGTAGTGGAAAACATCCCATTGAAAACACCTAATGGGTCGAACGCCATCAGAAAGTACAATCCAGGTTCCAGCACGAAATTCTGATAATCTCCAGAAGTATCTGTGACCGTCATCCACACCTCTTCGTCTTCGCTCATTGCCATAATAATAACATTGGCAGCAACAGGTGTTACCGATCCAGCCACAGAATAATCGGAATTGATCGAGTTGATGAAAACATAAGCATCATCGATACCACCGGTATCTTCTGCTACATAAAATATTCCGAGATTTGCTATCATATTGGGTCCGTCATCTTCATCAAACGTGATCTGATAAACTCCAACTGCGGGGTCTTCATCCTCGATATCATTATCGATAATTGTATTTACTCCATCAGGAACGAGTAGATCGATATCATCCTCCCAGGTTCCGTTGCCATTCATATCAACCCAAAAAGATATTTCAGCTGTAAAACAATTATCCGAGAAATATATTGTAACAACAATATCTTCTCCCTGCACGATAGTCGTTTGATCATCTCCATTCACCTTCACATCCATCACATCACGTGAAGTAAGATTGTGCGAGTGGTTACTTTTTTGATAGTTAACATCTTCCGTGTTTCCACTTAACCATTTGGGAATTGAAAGTAGAGTTTTGTTATCGAAATGTTGAATTCGATTTCGAAGTTGTTTTCTAAACTGAATATCTTTTTGAGTGTTTGTTTCGGCAAAAAGAGCCGATGTGGAAACGATTAAAATAACAAGTAAAAGATATAAACAAAGCGTTCGGTTCATAGTTCCCCCTTTGTAATGAACGTTTCATCAATTGTTCACAGCAATAAAATACATTCACATAATTTGGTGTCAAGTTCTAATTTTTTTTAAAAGGTTAAGTGGAACAGCAAAGAAAAAAAGTTCGAGATGTCCGTCTTCATTTCATTTCGTCGTGGTAGGCAGGTTACGAGTAATATCATCCAACGAATTATCTCAGCAACATAATTTGGCACATAGTTAAAAAAAGAGGGCACAGCCCTCATCGGGATAGCAGGAACAATCCTACTATCCCATATAGATCACTTCACCGAATGGCGGAGTGAAATTAGCCTTATCGGTCAATATCCATAGAGTCTGAAAATCAGGCTCTTCCGGAAAAGAATCGCAGTAACCATCGGTGAAATAGATCACACAGGAAGGCATTATATCTTCTTGTTCAATATATTCAAATCCCGGCTTGAAGTCTGTTCCTCCTCCACATTTGGCATGAAGTTTGAAATCAAAAATATCAATAGTCTCAACATTGGCAACTTTGGAATCCACATAGATGACTTTAATTTCAGTTCCCGGATAGATTGAGAGGATTGCATAAATCGAAGAGAGATGTAAATCCCTTTGTTTATGCGTGTTTTAAGCAATTATGAAGTACCAAATAATAGTGGTACCCCCGGCGCGATTCGAACGCACGACCTTTTCCTTAGGAGGGAACTGCTCTATCCTGCTGAGCTACGGGGGCACACAAATAACCAAAATTTCTTACACCTTTTCGTGTCAAGCAAATGATAACGATTGACAAAATTATAACTCCTCAGGAAATTCCAAAAAAAGTTAAAGGAAAAATAATGTTAAATTTATATCAAATCAGAAAAGAACTGCACAAAATTCCTGAGATAGGATTACAGGAATTTAAAACTAAGAAATTTATAATAAATATTCTCAACCAATTTAAGAACCTTAAAATCCACGAATTTGATATTCCCGGTATTCTTGTTGAATTCTCAAATGGTAATGGAAAGTATAAACTATTTCGTTCGGATATGGATGCTATTTCTGTCTTTGAAGAAACCGACTGCGATTTTCAATCCATCCATCCGGGCAGGATGCATGCTTGCGGACATGATATTCACATAACAATCTTAATCGGATTAATTGAAAAAGTTATTCATGAGAAGATGGAACAGAATTTACTTTTTTTATTTCAACCTGCAGAAGAAGGTTTGGGAGGAGCACAGAAAATTCTTGAATCCGAGATTTGGGATAAATTTGAAATTTCAGAAGCTTATGCTTTGCATGTGAATGGTGCCTTGCCTGTTGGAACCGTGTCTACAAAACCCGGTATTTTCTTTGCAGATACGGAAGAATTTCATGTTTGTTTTGAGGGTAAAAGCGCTCATGTTGCTCATCCTGAAAAAGGGCATAATGCTCTTGCTGCAGGAGTGGAATTCTATCAAATATTTCATAAAATAATGAAAGAATCATTTTTTGAAGATCTTGTTATTTGTGAATTTGGAAAAATGAATGCCGGAACAGTTGTAAATGCAATTGCAGCAAATTGCATACTCGAAGGCACAATGCGGAGTTATACTCCGAACGATAAAAAGAAGATTAAAACTTTGCTAAAGCAGAGTACTGAAGAAGCTTCTGAAAAACATAAAGCTAAACCAAAAATTAATTATCTGGCTTCGTTTATTGCGGTAAATAATGATATGGTTCTTTATGAAAAACTCAAACAAAGAATCAGTGATTTAAATGTAAAATTCATTCCAGCAGAAAGAGTTTTGACTGGTGAGGATTTCGGATTTTTTGCTGAAAAATATGGAGGATTATTATTCTGGCTTGGTGCAGATCAAGGTGAAATCCACGATTTGCATTCCACAAAATTTCTGCCGGATGAAAAAGCAATCGATGTTGGTATTAAAGTTTTTATGAGTTTGATATAAAAAAAGATACAATCCTCTGAAATTATGAAAAACCAAAATCGAGCATATTTATTTGCAATTATAGCTGTTCTCTTTTGGTCGACAGTTGCATCTGCATTCAAAATTTCTTTGCGATACCTGGATTTTTTGCAGTTGCAGTTTTATGCTACTTTGGTTTCTGTTGTTATTCTTTTTGTAATTGTTTCTTTTCAAGATAAGTTATGTTTATTGAAAGAATACACTTTCAAAGATTATTTTCATTCGGCTGTTTTGGGCTTTTTGAATCCGTTCCTCTATTATCTGGTTTTACTGAAAGCGTATTCGCTACTTTTGGCTCAAGAAGCTCAGTGCTTAAACTATATTTGGGGAATTACACTTGTGATTTTATCAGTTCCTCTTCTTAAGCAAAAAATCTCAGCTAAAGCTTTAGGGGCTATTTTATTAAGTTTTTTCGGTGTTTTGATAATTGCTACACGAGGTGATTTCTCAACTTTCAGTTTTTCCAATCCGTTGGGAGTCTGTTTGGCTGTAGGTTCATCTGTAATTTGGTCACTTTATTGGATTTACAACATGAAAGACAAAAGAGATACTGAGACAAAATTATTTCTTAATTTTTTCTTTGGATTGATTTTTATAACGATTGCGAATATTCTGTTTTCAAAAATAATCTTTCCTGATTTTAAGGGGATTATCGGAATAATTTATATAGGGTTATTTGAAATGGGAATAACATTTATCATCTGGTTGAAAGCATTAAGTCTTTCTAAAACTACTGCAAAAGTAAGTAATTTAATATTCTTAGCACCATTTTTGTCTTTATTTATTATTTCAAAAATTGTGAAAGAAAGAATTCTATTATCTTCAATAATCGGATTGTTTTTTATTATCTCAGGAATTATTATTCAAAATTTTAAATTAAAAAAATTGCTATAAATCATCATCCTCTAAATCAAAATCATCTTCATCATCATTTCCCTGCATCCAATCCGGACAAAAAATAATATTTTCGGTTTTATCCCAGCCATCTACGTTTTTCAGTCCGAACCTATCGAGAATTTCCATTTCCCAAAGAGAGTAATGAACTTTGTCATCAAAAATATCATAAACCAGAACGGGTTTATGGTATTTTCTCAGATTGAAATCTGTTTTGTTTAATTCAAAAAATTCTTTAATCTTCTTTAAATCTTTCTCTGCTTTCATCATAATGCATCTCCTGAAAAAAATAGAAAATTCTTTGAAAATATTCCGGGAAATCAAAGTTGAATCTAATCCTAAATTTTATTGACCGGATTCTATTTCAAAATTTACTCGTCCTAAAAAGCATTTAAGGCAAGATATGTCAAATAAAATCAAAGTTAAATTCTGGATTATTTTTTTACTGATATTTTCAGGAGCGGTTTTTGCATTTGATCCATCAGTTGAAGATTTTATCGATAAATACCAGTATGATTTGTATAAATCCTGGATGAAAAAAGAAGAGTTCCCTTCCCATATTAAAGCATTATTTCAAAAAGATAACATCTCAAAAACCTTTAAGGATTCAATTAATAATGATATTGACGTAGAATATGATTGGCAGAACTGGAAGATTTTTAATCAGAGGGAAAATCTGAGTAGATTTCGGAAAATCGAAGATAAGGAATTTGTAAAATGCTGGAAAAATCTTGAATCCTTTATTTATCGCTTCAATTGCTCTGACAGTACGTTTTCCCAGCATTTCATGGAAACAACTGAAATTAAACTGGTGTTTATGAATGTGGCTGGTGAGAAGGCTTTGGGATTGTTAAGGGATATTTGGAAAGAACACAGGATCACTATTTTATCTGTAGAACATATTTTTGCTGATAATTATATCACATTCAAGATTTTCGATGAAAAAGAAAATGAGATAATTATCTCTTTTCCTGCGGATTTTGAAGTAATACAAAGATTAATGAAAAAAGAATTTACGGAAGAACCATCGAAACTTGTCAAAAAACTTCCCCCCAAACTGTTTCCCAAAAAACCGATTTTACCATCAAACCAGGAAATTGAAGAAGAAAAGAGAGATTTACTCAAACTTAATCTATCGCAATTTATCGCGAAATATTACAAATTTGAACAATCTCGTGAAATTTTGAATAATAAAATCAAAGATGTTTTAGGATTCTTCAAAAGCGAATTTCCAAATCATAAAGTTGAATTTGAAGATGAAAAATTTGATTTAACAACGAATCCTTTTCAGACAAATATTTTTAGTGATTTATTTATAGAAGTTTCTGCAAGTGACGATGGAATTGTCTTTTTACCTTCTTTGGAATATGAACTTGGGAACAAGATTTTCAAAATGAAAAACGAGGAATGCATTGATCTCTCAAAATTGAGTGATTTTGAAATTGAAAAGATTTCCCCTTTTCTTCCTCAATTGATTTATCAACATCGGGCAGTTGGTAGCAGGCTATTGAATTTTTTATTAGCAGCAGATGAAGTTTCTACAACTTTGGTTGTTAAGGAAGAGCAAAAGAAAATTTATGATATCTATTCTTATGAAAATCTGCTTCTGATGCTCAGCAAATATTGGTCGGACAGGACTCTTTATTTCAGTATCCTGGAAGTGAAAAAGGTTAATAATTTCATTGAATTTAAAAGCTATCTGGTTGCCAGAGAACCTGAAACAGGAAATTATGATTTGGCAGAAATTAATTTCCTTTTGGATGAAAATTATAAGATCGATCTGATTATGATGTTTTTAAATCCTGATTTGAAGGAGTAAGAAAACTTGTATGAAAATATTTGAAACTCACGCTCATCTGGATTTTTCCAATTATAAGAAAGATAGAAAGGAAATTTTGAAGCAGTGTTTCAGCTCCGGAATCGAGTATATTATCAATGTTGGAATCGATGAAGAAACATCGAAAGCCGGTATTTATCTGGCGGAGAAATATGAACGGATTTTTGCTACTGTAGGCTATCATCCACACGATGCTTCCAAGTTTGATAAAAACGTGATTTTACAATTATCGCAACATCGGAAGGTGGTTGCGATTGGTGAGATCGGATTGGATTTTTATCGGAATTTATCTCCCAGAGATATTCAGAGAAAAGTGTTTGAAGAACAAATTATATTGGCAAATGAACTGAATTTGCCGATAATTATTCACGACCGGGATGCCCACGAAGAGTGTCTGCAGATTTTGGAAAAACATAATCCGCAAAAAGTGGTGTTTCACTGTTTCTCCGGTGATGAGATATTTGCTGAAAAAATCATTCAAAAAGGTTGGTTTATATCTTTCACGGGAACCATTACCTATAAAAATAACAAACAGGAAAATGTTGTCAGAATGGTGCCTTTAGATAAATTTTTTATGGAAACAGATTCTCCTTTTCTGAGTCCTGTTCCCCAAAGAGGAAAAAGGAATTCTCCACTTAATCTTCATTATATTATTGAAAGAATTGCTGAAATTAGAGGATTATCCCCAAATCAAATTGCCCAAACTTCATATGAAAATGCAGTTAAATTCTTCTTGAAAGATAGAATATAATCTTGAAAAGGGGTTACAATCAGACACTATACAAAAGGGTGAATAAAAGCTCGTTCAGGATAGAACAGAATATCTATCAGCTAGCCCAATTAAATGAAAAGATTTCATAGGCTAAAGGATTTGGATACAAGAGCTTATTTCAAAAGGATCAGCTTTCTCACTGCTTTTATATCTCCATTCACTTTCAATTTGGCAAAATAATTTCCACTGGCAACCTTCTTTTCATTCTCATCTGTTCCCCGCCATACAACCTCAAAATGACCTTTCGCTGAATAGGCATCCATAAGAGTTTTCACTTTTTGTCCTTTAATATTATAGATTGCTAATTCCATTTTTCCTGATTCTGCAAGTTCGAGTTTGATTGTGGTTGTTGGATTGAAGGGATTGGGGTAATTGGTAATCTGAATTTGTGAAATGGGAATTTCTACTTCCGTGCCAACTGGATCATAGATGAATTCCAGATTTATTACAACTGTTTCTTCTGTGCCATACAAAGCAGAAACACCGGCAATGTAAGTATGACCTTCGATTAAATCCGGAAAAGTGAATTCTGTGACTATACCATTCAATGTTGTTTGATATTCTTCATCGAGATAAATATTGAAGCCGGAAACCAGATAACCTGTAGGAAGTTGCCAGGAAAGTGTTGCATTTTCTATTTCCAGATAAATTGGGGCAGCATTACCCGGGAACTCATAAGCTCCCATATCGATACCATTGCCACACACCCTCGGATTACCAGCCAAGTCGTAAGCTGGAAGCTCAACACCATACGGCAAAACTAAAGTTCCTGTATCTATGCAGGGTGAATTGGCTGACAAAGCATAAGGCCAATCCGCTCCTGCTCCCAGCCACAACGGGTCTTCATCCAGCATGGTCTCATCATCCCAATTGATAAAGTTATTTCCAAGCTGAAAAATATTTGAAATTCCGCCATCAATGAGGGAATTATTTGCGTTCAAAGTGTTAGTACCCCATCTGCCATCCAGACAGATCTCATGGGGTATGTCTCCATAAAGTATGGAATTAACAATATTGGCTTCAGATTCATCACATAACAATACTGCAGCACCATTATTAATACACTCGTTATTACCAATAGTACAATTGATGATATTCACTTTTGTCTCCCAAGCGATCCGCATTGCAACTTCCGCTGGTGGCCATTCGTATGAAGCATCAAGATTATCCGTAATTTCAGTATTTATCACATTAACTGTTAACGAATCAGATAATGATGTTGCCCGATGACAATATATTTGCTTGCAGGCAACAACAGATGGTGCATTGCTTCTGAATATACTATTAGTAATGTTCAATTCTGAACCGTATTTGGCTGAATAGAAATAAATACTCCCAACGTACTGATTATTTTCAAAAAGAAGATTTCTTAATGTAATATCACTAAAATTTATATGTATTGCTGAAAAACCCAAATTTCCCAAATTGTTACTGGAAATCGTTACATTATCGATTAATACACCTGTATTTTCTCCAACTGTGATATTATTATATCTTTCAGAATTTATCAATGATAGATTTTTTATAGTATAATTTCTTTGAGGATCGTAAGCGTAAATATGGCCTCCTTCGAACTCAGCATCGAGGATAGTACCTTCCCTTGACGCTCCAATTAATGACACATTACTTTTAATGTGTAGAGGAAATTTTTGATCATTAAGAGATGATGAATAAACTCCATCAGCTATATGAATAGTTCTATGAATTAAACTATCCGATCTTATTTTTGCCAGGGCATAAGCTATGGATTGAAGAGGTTCGGATTCTGAAGTTCCGCTATTGTTGTTATCACCATCAGGAGAAACATATAGATCACAATTTTCTTGCTCGATTTTTGCATGTTGAATATCAATAGTAAAGAGATCTGGTTGGGGATAACCAGCACCGTTAGAAGAAGGATATATGTAATAATAATCCTCTGCGGGATCAACAACAGTAAATGTATCAACGATTATCTCATGGAAACCACTCCAATGACTTAATTGAATGTCAGAACCAACACCCCCATTATTTAAATAAATATTATTTAGATCTTGAGAATCAAAATTTATATGATTAAAATAAGTTATACGTATTCCACCACCTTTGTTATAAGCATTATTGAATCGGATCGTGTTTCCAATTAATATTAAGTTTGAATAATAGTGTAAATATATACCACCTCCATATCCAGCATAATTATTATGAATAGAACATTTCTTAATCGTAGCATCAGCGTAATTAAGAAAGAAACCACCCCCTTTGCTTTGTCCATTTGGAGCATTTATATATCCATAACCATTTTGAATAACAAAACCAGAGATATATACTTGAAACCAATCTGGCACAGATTCTATGCGGATTACACTGTCGTTCTCAAAACCGTCGATAATAGTTTGAGAAATGTAAGATTCATCACCGGTAGTCAGGTAAAGACTGCCAATAGTCATGTATTTTTCTTCGATCACCAGGTTCTCAAAATAAGTACCGGGATAAACCAGGATCGTATCGCTATTAACACAAGAATCAATACCTTCCTGGATTGTGATGAAATTGCCGGTGCCGTCTTGCTTGATGTGGTAGGTAGTAGAGTTTAGCCACGAATTTACACTAATTAGTACGAATAAAAGAATAATAATTTTTACTCTCATTTTTTCTCCAACCTTCTGTCATTCCCGTGAAAACGGGAATCTAATGTTTAATAGATTCCCAATCAAATTGGGAATGACATTGAAAGTCTTGCGAAGGTCGAGAGTATAAAATAGCTTCACAACCTTCGCAAGATAGTAAATAGTTATTTCAACAATAACATTTTCTTTGAATATACCTTATTTTCGGTTCTAAGCTTATAGAAATACAAACCCGATCCGACAGATTTACCATCATCATCCTTACCATTCCAGACTAAGGATTGTTCACCAGATGAGGTAATACCTGTATAAAGAGTTCTTACTTTCTGTCCTTTCAGGTTGTAAACAGTAAGCTCGATCTCTTGATCTTGTGGTAATGAGAAGGATATCTTCGTTTCCGGATTAAATGGATTAGGATAATTGCCATGTAATACAACATTATCGATCACCGGTGTTTCATTTTGAGGATCTTCAAGATTTCCGAACATGATAATAGAACTTTTCTGTTGACCGGAGATCAGACTTCTTGAT
>JABMPU010000100.1 GCA_013203665.1 Armatimonadota bacterium | reverse complement strand
CACATATTATGCAGGCTCGTCTCCTGCGAAACTTGAGTATTTAATATATCAAAGATGTTGTGTATTTCATGTTTTTTCTTCACAGAGTTCGAGTAAAATTTCTTAGTTAATTGCTTTTAATTCCAAGAAAAATCCGGGATGAAGGACGTGAATAATTGAATATTGAATATTGAATATTTGATAATAATTAATAACCTAAAGGGAAAATTCATATTATCTTCTCAAATTGTAAATCTATGCTCCTTATTCGATATTTTCTTTAGAAATATTTAGTAACTAAAAGCAATACAAGCACTTAAGAGGCAAGAAAGTTCGCTCGCTTTGTAACTTATTGTTATCATATAATTTAAGTCGGATTTAGTCCCCTCTAAGAGATTTTTGTCGTCTACTATAATAGGGAGCGTTTTATTTATGATACGGAATAAATTATTTTTTTTAACGTTGATATTCAGGATATGAATTTAATGAAGAACACAGATATCTTTTTTCTGGGGAAGAATAATTTTATTTGACTTTCCTCATCGATTTTTTTAGTCGGTGAGGAGCAAAAATTACAAAATTTAAAAAAAAATATGGAGGAAAAAATGTTTAAGAAAAAAGCTTTAATCTTATTCTTTTTTATGATTTGCTTTTTTTTTAATTCAATGGATAATTTAGTAGCTCAAAATATTAATTCTGAAAGTCTTGAGATAAAATCCTTTTTTTACCCTCAAATATCTCTTACAAGCGGTATCCGGTTGGGTTTTAAAAATCTTCTTCGATTGAACTTGAAATACTATAGCCATAAAATGATTTATGCTGTCAGATACACTGATTATGAAATTTTTTATATCGGAATAAGGCCATATCGAGAAGGAATTGTTTTGAATCATAAGGAATTTTCAGCAACGATCAATAAAATTTTCTATTCTCCATATAAAAATGTTCATTGCTCAATTGGATCTGGATTGTCATATAGAATGAGAAATGTAAGAGATGAAAGGATTTCTTATGAAAATTGGACTGAAAAAGAAATCCAAGATATTGGTTTGCCAATCGACTTAAATATAGAAACCTTCATCAAGCCAACTCATTTTGTTTTTAATTTTGGATACAAGATTGTAGTTCATAAGGAACAATTATATCAAGGAGTAATTATTGATATCGGTTTTTGGTTTGGAGAAAAATACAATGAGTAAAAATTTTAGCAAATGAAAGCTTAAATTCAATTTTAAATTTGAAAATATTAAATTTAAAGAGGAGAGGTAAATGAAAAAGAAAATAATAGTTGTATTATTCTTGTTTATATTTGGAGTTATTTATGCTAACTTTCGTTTTTCAGATTGGTTTCCTGAAACAAGAAAAGGAAATTGGGAGAATCCAGGTGTAACTACAAGTACTATTGGAGTAATAAAAATAATCAATCTACTAGATTATCCTGAAGCGAATAATACGGGGTTGATTACTGCCAATAATCATCTAGCTGTTCAAGCTGCAATCGAAGATAGAGAATTAGATGGAATAACAATAATTGAATTTCCTGCAGGTGAATATTGGTTTAATGCTCCAATTGATATTAGCTATAGTAATATAGTTTTATCTGGAGAGGGTTCAAATAATACAATTTTAAAATGGGGTCAAATAACAGGCAATTGTATAAACGTAATTGGAGTTCCAGGTAGTGGCTTAAGTCAAGATGGAGGTCCTTTTAATGAAGATGCTGAACCTATATACAATGTTGGAATTGAAAAAATTACTCTTGAGTTTGCAGTAGAAGGAATCCCTTCAGGATATAAAGGTAATATTATCCATCTTTTCTTTGCAAAAGATTGTTGGATAAGAGGAATCGAAAGTATAAAACCTGTAAGGCATCATATCCTTTTAAGATATTGTGAAAATATTACAATCACTGGCTCCTATTTTCACAATGCTTGGAATGTTGGAGGAAATGGTTTTGGGTATGGAATCCAAGTTGCGCTTTATACAAGAAAATGTCTTATCGAAAACAATATTTTCTCAGGAATGAGACATGCTATGATTACTGGTGATGGAGCAAATAATAATGTGATCGGTTATAACTATTCAAGACATGTCCATTGCAGTCCCGAGTATTTAGGTGTTGATGATTATACAGCAGATTGTTCTGTTCATGGGGCAAACGAAGATGATCCAAATATATGGGGTATATTACCTCCAGGTCCTGAAAAGAATTTATATGAAGGAAATAACTGTGTACAAATGATAGTTAGTAATGAACATAATCCCAATGGTACATTGAATACGTTTTTTAGAAATAAAGTAAGAAAATACGGAATTCATGTAGGTTCTTCAGAACCATCACAAAATATTGTTTCAAACTGGATTCAAGAAGGTTGTTCAATATTTGTATTGGATGGCTTATTTAACTCGTATCAAGGATATCCTGGAGGTATTTTAGGGGTTCCATTATATTGTTTTGAATGGGCAAACCAATTGGGCAATTCTGGTCCAACAGCTGGTGGTTATTGTTATGATTATTCATTATATACTGGTGGTTTTACTAGACCTTCATTTTTTCCTGAGGAAATGCTGTGGCCACCTTTTGGTGCATCTGACTACGATGATTTAGGTCATGGTACTATCCCAGCTGAATTAAGATGGGAAGAGACGATTAGAACAATATTCTATGGTTTACCTAATTATAATTATGATGTATGCATAGTATCCGGTAATGTATCCTTAAACGAAGGCAATGGAGATATCGAAAATGTATCAATTGTTTTTGATCCACAAAATTCAGGTTCTAATATAGAACTTAATCCCGGTTATGATGGCAGCTTTTCATATGTATTCAGTTATAATAAGTTTGATACTTATAATATTACGTATGAACTTTTTAGCGCTGAAGGGGATTACTATCCAATAACTACTGAAGATGTTGAGATTATCGAGAGTACTTCACCACTGATTTTACAAAGTGAAACACTTTTTCCCATTATCTCTAATCTTGTATTTGTTTCTGCAGATCCACAAAATCATCAAGCCTTCCACAACATACAAGACGCCGTTGATTATCTTGCAGATAATGAAGGTGGAACCGTTGTTATTGCATCGGGAACATATACCGGAGAGAAGAATAGAAATATATCTTGGAATGGAAATTCAACAGATATCTATATCCTTGGAATTAACGATCCTGTAATTGACTGTGAAGATAATGGAAGAGCCTTTAATATAAACTATGGTTCAGAAAATGACAGAATAGAAGGGCTGACAATTGTAAATGCAAAATCATATACTTTAGCAGGTGGTGCCATTCGAGTGAAAGATGGTATGATCAAAATCATAAACAATACTTTTATAAACTGTCGTGTTGGGGATTATACAGTTGATTATGAAATGGATTATTATGCATGGGAGAATTCAAGAGGAGGAGCCATATTCATAGAACATGAGAATGTTAATATGACATCGGAAATAAGCGGAAATACTTTTGAGCATTGTGTCGCTTTTGATGGAGGAGCTATTTTTGTAGAAGAAGGTAATTTTCTGATAATGAATAACACTTTTACAGATAATCATGCTTGCTGGAATAGTATTGGTGCTGGTAATAATGGTACAGGGGGAGCAATCTATTTAGCTCTAGCTGATGGTAATGGTAATATTAAATACAATTTGTTTACATTAAATTCTTCTCCAGATTATGGAGCTGCTTTATTTGGTGATTTCTATCCGATTTGTGATGTTGATGTTATTGGCAATACTTTTGATGAAAACTTCAGGGGGAATTCGGGAGAACTTATAGATAGGCCATCAGTGGTGTACGGAGTGGATTATCTGGCTGATAACATTTTTAAAAACCATTATACCTCCGATATTTTTCAGATACTCGGTTACACAAATGAATGCTGGAATAATACATTTATCAATAATTTTGCAGCATTTTGCTTATATTTGGATATTTCTATTAATAATTGCGTCTTCAAAGATAATTATTACTTCTTCGAAAATGAAACTCTGAATTATTGTTGTATATACAACAGCGGTGATCTTTCCAATACAACATTAAATAATTGTCTAATCGATGATCCCCAACTTGACTCTCAAACCTACCAACCCCTCTGGAATACAGAAACTATGTCCCCCTGCATAGACACAGGAGATCCCGCTTCACCTTTCGATCCAGATGAAACTCCATCTGATATCGGTGCAGTAAGAGCTGTTACTCATGACTTTCACCTGACAACTGCAGAACATGACCGTTATCGCTACCGTTCAATCCCAGTAATAGATAGAGATTATATGCAGCAAGGCTTTGAAACTACTTATATCTGTGCACCTGTGGAAGAACAAACTGAGTACTTCAAGATTTTTAATCAGTATGGAAATTATCAAGAATGGATTTGGGGAACTCAAAGTTGGAATAGTACTGAACCTCTTGTTACTCTTGATTCGGTTAAAGGCTATAAACTTCAAACAACCAGTGATGTTGAGATTCCCACATCAGGACGAACAATGTCGGAGAATACACAAGTAGATCTTGTTGCAGGAGAAAACTGGGTTGGTTATTTTGTGAAAAAATCTATGGGCATTCAAGAGGCATTCCAGGATATCTGGGATCACATAGAATCAATTTACAGCGAGGACTGGGCATGGGAAAGCCCCGGTATACCTTCTTCAGACAACGGTCTAATTTATGGTAAGATGTATATTGT
>JABMPU010000099.1 GCA_013203665.1 Armatimonadota bacterium | reverse complement strand
TTGCGAGGTGTGGTGCATTAAATTTGCCCAACTACACTTAGCATAACCGTTACATGTAACCCTGCTAAAATTAAAGAGATCTTAATAATAGCAGGGATAAAATAAAAAACTTGCTGATTTCTGGTCGTAATAATTCGTAGTGTAAGCTGCCAGCTTGCTCGGATAACTTAACAAGTTATTCTACGAATATTATAAAGCGAGGTCAATATGTTCTTCTGTACAGAGTGCGGTGCTGAAACAACAAAATGGTCTGGAAAATGCCCGACTTGTGGTGCCTGGAATTCATTAAAAGAGACCAGCAGGATAATTGGGAAAAAGAAAAAAAGAAACCTTCAGGTTTTTGCAAATCTTGAAGGTTTGGAGAAAATAAAACCAGAACTTTTAAAGGATATTGAACTCGGAGCTCAAAGCCGTTTATCTTCCAATATAAAAGAATTTGATGGAACACTTGGTGGTGGAATCGTGCCCGGAATGGTTGTACTGATCGGAGGAGAACCGGGAATTGGCAAATCAACTTTGATGCTTCAGGTAGCAAACAAAATTGCTGAAATGGAGAAAAAAGTTTTATACGTAACAGGTGAGGAAAGTAAAGAACAAATAAAACTGCGAAGCGAAAGATTGAAATGTAATTCTGATAATTTATTTCTTTTATGCACAACAGAAGCAGAAGAAATCCTGGATTATCTAAATGATTTTTCGTTTGTGATTGTAGATTCCATTCAATCTGTTCATTCGAATTCGATAGAGAATGCGGCTGGAAGTATTGCTCAATTGCGTGAATGCACTGCTCTTTTCACAAGTATTGCTAAAAAATATAATATTTCTTTTTTCCTGGTTGGACACGTAACTAAAGAAGGAGCAGTGGCAGGACCAAAAATTATCGAGCATATGGTTGATACGGTTTTATATTTTGAAGGTGAAACCCAGAATCAATTCAAAATCCTGCGAGCTACAAAAAACCGTTTTGGTTCAACCAATGAAATTGGTCTTTTTGAAATGCTCTCTTCAGGTTTAAAAGAAGTAGCAAATCCTTCCCAGCTTTTCCTGAATATGGATGAACAAAAAATCGGAACTGCTGTAGGTTCTGTTTTAGAGGGTTCCCGTGCATTTTTAGTTGAAGTCCAAGCTCTGGTTGCTCATGCCAGCTACGGAACTTCTCAACGAGTCTCTCTCGGTTTTGATCATCGCAAACTTGCCTTAATTTTGGCTGTGATAGAAAAATGTCTTTCTTTCAATCTGAAAAATAATGATGTTTTTATAAATCTTGCAGGAGGTATGAAAGCTCTTGAACCAGCTCTCGATTTAGCAATTGTTGCTGCAATTCTTTCGAGTTTCAAAGAAACTGCTTTACCTCAGAATACAATGTTAATTGGCGAGGTTGGATTAAATGGTGAGGTTCGACCTGTCTCTCAAACAGAAAAAAGATTAAAAGAAGCTGTAAAACTCGGTTATCAAAATATCGTAATTCCCAAAAAAACAAAAAATATAAAAACAAGTTTAAAAACTTATAAAATTTCTCATATAAGCGAATTGTTTCAGATATTATTTTCAAAAAAATAAACCTGCCGGAATTAACCGGCAGGTTTAAAAAAAGAATTTTTGAAATTTAAAACCAATCAGATTTAGTAGCTTCCAAAAGTTTTTTAAGGACTTCCCTTCGACTCTTAATTTCCTTAAAAGCAGGTACCGAATCAGTTCTTATATTTGCTTCATCAAGATATTTTCCGGATTGTACAAAATACTCATTAGCAGTTTTCTTTACTTTATCACGTTCTTCAATAAGTTCATCGAGTTTAGTTCCATAATAAGTGCTTGTATCCTTTGATTTTTCTTCCAATTGCAGAAATTCTTCATATTTTTGATATCCGATAAGCTGAAAAACCTGAGCAAGAATTTTATACGGTTCGTGAAGATCAGGACTAAGTTCCTTTGCTTTATTCGCATTGTTTTCAGCTTCTTTGTAATTCTTCAAAGCAACATATGCATCTGCTAATTGAGTATAAACTTTAGGATTTTCAGGAGCCAGTTCCTTCAATTCTAATAAGGTTTCGATAGCTTTTTCATCCTGATTCGTAATTCGATAAGCTCCAGCCAGGTTCAAGAATGCATTAAGGTTATCCGGTTGTTCTGCAATCAAATCTTTATATTGTTTTATTGCACTGTCCAATTTCCCGGTTTTATGATAGCATTTTGCTAATTTCTTTTGAACTTCTTCATCATCCGGAAATGCTTTTGATGATAATTCATAATAAGGAACTGCTTCATCGAACATATCCTGGTCAAAAAATAAGTTAGCAAGTTCGCAATGTGCTTCAGCAAATTCCGGGTCAATTTCAACAGCCCTTTCAAAAGCCTCTTGAGCTTCTTCGTAATACTCGATATCCAAATAAATTTTCCCGATTTTTAACCAGACAACCGGATTGTCATCAGCTTCAGCAATTTGGGTTAGAACAGCAATTGCTTCTTCATATTTTTCCTGTTTCAGATATGTACCGCTCAAATGTTCTTGAATGCCCATATTATCAGGTTCAAGCTCTAAAGCTTTTAAATAAAATTCTTCTGATTTCTCGAAATTATTATTAATATAATTTATGAATCCAAGATAAAATAAAGCATTTACATTTTCTTTTTCTAATTCTATAACCTGCAAAAAAGATTCTTCAGCAGCAGGATAATTTTTGCTGTTAAAATGCTGCATCGCAATTCCCAAAACTTTCTCTACTTCTCCCCCACTGAATTCCTCAATTTTTACGATTAAATTCTCTTTGATGGCAGCTTTTCGTTGTTTACTTTGTTTTTTCACATTAAAATTTATAGCTACCACATCCTTAGATTTCATACTGAGGATTTTAGCTGTTAATTTGAAGTCATTAGCAGATGAGGTTGATGAAACATTTCCCCAGATTACTATAGATGCTCCAAGCTGATTCCCAAGCTCTGTAATCTGCTCGATTCCGAGATTAAAAAGATTCGTGTAACCTTGTTTTTTAAGTACATCAACCACTTTTTTTGTCTCTTTTTGATCGATTAGTTCCAGGTTTTCATAATCTTTAAAAACTGCTTTGAAATCGGATTTCATCAACTGTTTGGAAACGTAATCACTATCCCGATCGTTTTTCTCAAAATCCAATACCGCAACTTTCTCTGCTGTTGCAAAAAGAATGCAGTTTATCAAAAGGAAAGCTATTAATGAGATAATCAATTTTTTCATTTATCCTCCGTTTTTCTTAAATT
The DNA here is from genome assembly GCA_013203665.1 of Armatimonadota bacterium. Classification (GTDB taxonomy): domain Bacteria; phylum Cloacimonadota; class Cloacimonadia; order Cloacimonadales; family TCS61; genus JABMPU01. The sequence continues at coordinate 13,059 of JABMPU010000099.1, read as the reverse complement.
TATGTTTATCAATTTTTTAAATATGATAATTTAGGCAAGATATTTTTTAGTGATAAGTAATAATCTTATTTTAAATTTATTTTAAACTTTCTGTAATAAAATTCTTGACACAAAAAGCTCTCATAAAGATAGACGTGCGTCGCAAAGTAAAATGCAAATAAATAAAAGGAGGGGTTCATGATTAATTTTAGACTCATCAGAACTCCGCAAGGCAGTTCTGTATAACAGGCGACCTGTCCTGTTAAACCTTTGTATTCATTCGTAGGCTTGTAAAAAGTCGATAATATATATTGGTGGGATTGGTCTAATGTATAAACATGGGCAGATCCCACTATTTTTGTATCTAAAAATAAAAAAAGTTAAATACAAAAAGCTCGAAGGGGGAAGCCCTTTCGAGCTTTTTTTTTGTAACTCAAAGCTCATGCTTTGAGAACTGATTTAATAAAATGCTGAATGCTAATATGAGAGTATTATTATGAAAAAATTTAAATTAATTTGGAATTTTATGAAAGGCAGCAGATCGCTTTATGTTTTCTCGATAGCTGCTATTGGGTTTGCCACGTTCATCCGCTTTATCTGGCCTATGATATTGCGTGTGACAATAGATTCGATAATTGGTGATAAACCAATGCAGATACAAGGTTGGATGGCTCCGGCATTTGAAAGTATATTCCATTTTTTGGGTGGAAAGAGCATTCTTGCTCAAAGCCTATGGATGTGTAGTTTCATCCTGATTTTACTTACTCTTTCACGTGGAATATTTTTATTCTTCAAAGGGAAATGGTCGGCAATTGCTTCGGAATCTATTGTGCAGAATATCAGAGATAGATTGTACGATCACCTGCAATATCTGCCATTTGAATATCATGTGAAGGCAAAAACAGGAGACCTAATCCAGCGCTGTACATCGGATCTGGAAACTATCCGCAGGTTTCTTGCTATCCAGTTAGTGGAGGTGGGAAGAGCACTTTTAATGTTGGCATTTGCACTATCATTCATGTTGCCAATGAATGTGAAGATGACGCTTATCTCGCTTTCGCTGGTTCCCTTGATATTTGCATTTGCGGTTTTGTTCTTTATAAAAGTGAAAATAGCATTCAAAGAGTCAGATGAATCGGAAGGAAGACTTTCCACCGTTTTGCAGGAAAACCTGACTGGAGTACGAGTGGTTCGTGCCTTTGCCCGCCAGAAATTTGAGATAGATAAGTTCGATGGAAAAAATGTAGAATATCGTGATAAGACATATCATCTCATTCGTCTTCTGGCGTGGTATTGGTCGGTATCGGATTTTTTCAGTCTAATGCAGATCGGAGCGGTTGTGATCCTGGGAACTTTTTGGGCAGCAAAAGGTATCATCAGTCTGGGAACCCTGATGGCGTTCTCATCTTATGTGGGAATGCTGCTCTGGCCGATCCGCCAGATGGGAAGAGTTCTTACCGATATGGGAAAAGCACAGGTTTCTGTTGAACGTATCCAGGAAATATTGGATGAACCGATAGAAGATTTGGATGAAGGTTCTTCTCTGGAAAAAATAGATGGTGAAATCGAATTCAAGAATGTTTCCTTTCAATATGAAGAAGGAAAACAAATATTGAAGAATGTTTCCTTCAAAGCAGAAAAGGGACAGACCATAGCCATTTTGGGTCCCACAGGTTCCGGTAAAACAACGCTGGTAAATCTTCTGCCCAGGTTGTACGATTATCAAAGTGGTTCGATCACTATAGATGGTGTGGATATCAGGTCGATCAGCAAGAAGACATTGCGCCGTAATATAGGAATCGTGCTTCAGGAACCGTTCCTGTTTTCCAGAACTATAAAGGAGAATATCGGGCTGGCAAAGAAAAAGGCAAAAGATGATGATGTCTTTCAGGCAGCGCAAATTGCATCCATTCACGATGTGATAATAGATTTTGAGCAGGGTTATAAAACTGCTGTTGGTGAACGAGGTGTAACTCTTTCCGGTGGACAGAAACAACGTGTAGCCATTGCTAGAACTATCATCAATGGGAATCCCATCCTGATATTCGATGATTCATTGAGTGCTGTGGATACAGAAACCGATGCGGCTATCAGGAAGAAACTAAGAAAGCGTAGAGAAAAAGTAACTACATTTATCATTTCTCACAGGCTTTCAACTCTGGCAGAAGCCGACCTGATTCTGGTGCTGGATAATGGAGAGCTTGTTCAAAAAGGAACTCATCTTCAATTGATCGAGCAGGAAGGATTGTATAAACGCATTTGGGCTATCCAGACCTTTCTGGAAGAAGAACTCGCTCTGGAGCAGGAAGGCATTGAAATAAAAATTGATAAAAATGAAAAGAAAATTGTGTAAGAATGTTTCGACTCGTAAGAATAGCGACGAGTCGAGAAACGAGATAACCTCGAGTCGTCGTCTCAAGTTCCTTACGACTCGAAAGGAATCTTCGTGATTCTTAGTGTTCTTAGTGGCTAAAAAGAGGTAAATTATGGATGCTTTTAAAGAACAGGAATATGATAAAAGATTTGATGTAAGTTTATGGAAGAAGTTATTACAGTTCTGTAAACCATACAAAAAAAGGCTTGTGATTCTGGGATTCTTCATGATAGTTCTAGCAGGAGTGGATGTTATCTTTCCACTGATGAGCAAGTATGCAGTCGATAACTTTGTGATCCCAGGAAAGACCGATGGGATAATTCTATTTGGATTGATCTATTTCCTGTTGATTGCTGTGCAGGCTGCAAACATCTTTTTCTTCATCGATATTGCAGGAAAGATAGAGATGTATCTTACTTATGATATCCGAAAAAAAGGATTCCAGCATCTGCAGGAGCTTTCGTTCAACTATTACGATAAAACTCCTGTAGGCTGGCTGATGGCTCGTATGACTTCCGATAGTCAGCGGTTGGGAAGCTTCATCTCGTGGGGTATTGTGGATTTGGTCTGGGGATTTTCCTATATGATCCTGATCTCGATAACAATGCTTATCTTGAACTGGAAATTAGCATTAGTAACTCTTACTGTTGTTCCGGTGCTGGTTGTGCTGAGTTTGTATTTTCAGAAGAAGATACTTAAAGCATATCGAAAAGTGAGGAAGACAAACTCGAAGATCACAGGATCGTTCAATGAGGGAATTGCCGGAGCAAAGACTACTAAAACGCTGGTTCGAGAAGCAGAAAATCTACTGGAATTCCAGGTGAATACTTCCGAGATGTATCGTTCATCTGTGAAAGCTGCTATTTTTTCTTCACTTTACCTGCCTGCTGTTCTCACACTGGGAAGCATCGGTACAGGACTTGCTCTCTGGTTTGGAGGTGAAGGTGTAATGATGCAGACAATAACCTATGGTACTCTGGTGGCGTTCATTTCCTACACGGTTCAGTTTTTTGAACCGCTAAGGGAACTGGCTCGTGTGTTTTCTGAACTGCAAAATGCACAAGCTTCTGCAGAACGAATTTTCTCTATGATAGAGCAAAAACCTCAGATAACAGATAACTCTGAAGTTATCAAAAAATTTGGGGATATTCTTCGATCAAAAGAAGAGAACTGGCCGAAAATAAATGGAGATTTATCTTTCGAAGATGTTACTTTCGGTTATAAAGATGGAGAAAAAGTCCTGGAGAATTTTAACCTGGATATCAAAGCCGGTGAAACCATTGCTTTGGTAGGTGAAACAGGTTCCGGAAAAAGCACAATCGTGAATCTTGCCTGCCGATTTTATGAACCAATAAAAGGTAAGATAAGGATAGATGATGAAGATTATCGCAGTCGTTCTATGTTGTGGTTGCAATCCAACCTGGGTTATGTTTTGCAGACTCCGCATCTGTTCAGCGGTTCCATTAAAGACAACATTGCTTATGGCAGGCTGGATGCAACTAATGATGAGATCATCACAGCAGCAAAACTGGTGAATGCACATGAGTTCATAACGAAAATGGAAAAACGCTATGACTCGGAAGTTGGAGAAGGCGGAGCGAAGTTATCAACTGGACAGAAACAGCTTATTTCTTTTGCTCGTGCAATTTTAGCTGATCCCAGAATATTCATTCTGGATGAAGCTACTTCGTCTGTAGATACGGAAACCGAACAGTTGATCCAAGAGGCAATACACACGGTTCTGGAAAATAGAACCAGTTTCATCATTGCACACCGTCTTTCCACGATCCGTTCTGCTGATCGCATATTGGTCATACAGAAAGGAAAGATAACTGAACAGGGAAATCACCATGAACTGTTGAAACAAAAAGGTTATTATTACAGGCTTTACACGAACCAGTTCATGGAAGAGCAGGAAGCAATGCTGTTGAATGCATGATGTAATGCAAACATTCTTGTTTGCGACCATGATTGTGATGCAAGTTAAAGTTGGAGTGAAAAATGAAAACAGGAACTAAAAAATTATATACCAGAAAGCGTCCGGCACACCCGGATGAAGCGCATACTTCCAGCAAACGCTGGTTCAAAAAGAAAGGGCGAAAAGCTGTTAGACGTCATTTGAAAGATGAAACTCAAAAACAGCAATCCGATTCTGAATTAGAAAAAAACAATGATTCCAGATAATAAGGATGAAAAATGAAAAACATAAAAATTGAAGAATACGAACATAAATATGCAGCAGCCACAGCAGTAATGTGGCAGAACAGTGCAAAAGGTTGGAATGGTGAAACGTTCCTTACAACTGCTCAGGATGTTATTACAGATGAAGAGAACTCGATCCATCTGAATGCCTGGCTGGCTCTGGATGGAGATTTGGTAGTCGGTTACTGCAACTTGTATGAATACCAGGAAGATACCGGAGCTTTATATATTGGACTTTTAAATGTTCGTGATGATTATCAAGGCAGGAAAATCGGGAAAGCTCTGGTTCTGAAAGCTGTGGAACGAACAATCGAACTTGGTTGGGACAGGCTCGACCTCTATACCTGGAGCGGAAATACTCTTGCCGTCCCGCTTTATAAGAAAACCGGCTTTTTCTGGGAAGATCGAGATGATACCACTCATCTGATCAACCTGATTCCGTCAGTTCTGAAAAATGAATTGATCAAAGATCATTTCAAAGAAATCGATTGGTATAATGACAGTATCAGACCGATCGAGGTGAAACCTGATGGCAGGAAGGAGAACGAATTTGAATATCTTACTTATGAATGGAAGAAGGACGATAAGTATCTGCTGATGGAGTATTGCAGACGCGGAAGAGGATTGCGAAAGATCGAGACAGATGAATATTCCATATCTGTAACTGTAGAAGATCTGAAGCTTGTTTTCGGTAGTAAATATAAAGTTCGTTATAATATCGTCAATAAGACCGATAAACCATTAAAGCTGAATATCAAAGGTTTGAATGAAAAGAATATCGAATTTGATCTTCAAAAAGAAATCACAGTTGAGAATAAGCTCTCTTTCAATGCGGAATTTAAAGTAAATGAAGTAGAGAAAGAGCAAAGCGTCTGGAAAACTCATCCCTGCGTAGTCTCTGAAATTTCGATAAAAGGGAAAAAATCGCTTTTCAAAGTCGGAATCGAACCGAAGTTCCCGGCAAAGATCATCCTGACAAAAAGAAGCGGTATTTCCTATCCTGATGTTGAATCTGGTATCTATATCGATATTGAAAACAGCTTTGATACTGATGCTACTTTTCAATTTGAGCTTCTGGAAAATGAAAGTATCGAGTTCCCGGAGAAGAAATTCTCTATCGCTTTGAAAGCAAAGGAAAAGCGTTCCATTCCAATTAAATATATTCTTAAGAAAGGATGCGTTTATTCTCCCGAAATTTCAGTTCAGGCAATTCGCGAAAACTGTGATCCTTTAGTTTTCAAGCGGAGAATAAATTGTATGTTCAATGCAATAAGTGGAATTTTCTATGGTGAAACTCAAATGAATTTTATAGTTGGAAATGGTTCCTATTATATTATAATAATGCGCAAAGATTTTTATAATATTTTCCTAATTGGTGATGCTTTTTCTCAGGGTTGTAAGGTTAGTTACCGGGTTCCAAAACTTGGGAAACCGTTCTCGGATGAATTCAATAAAAAACCGTGTGACAAAGTTGAATATCTCATCGAAGGAACTGCAATAATTCTGAAAGCATATTATACATCAGATAAGTTCAAGGGGATAAAATTCCAGATCAATCATAAGTTATTTGCAAACGGAATTGTTGAGCGCTGGCTTGAGTTTGAAAGTAATGGAGCAAAAGAAAATCTCTTTTTCAAAGATTCTATCGGAATGAGATCAAACCGTCTTATAGTGCCTTATGATGGAGATTTTATCGATGTCCGTGATGAGGTTACCGGTGGAACGGGAGATTGGAATTCTGAAAAATTATCAGAAAACTGGATATTCAGGAGAGGAAAAAGATCATCGGTCGGTATCTGCTGGTCGGATGATGTTAAAATGAAGTTCGGGAATTGGGAAAAATTCTTTGAATATGATCTGGGTAATTTGAAAGTTGGAGAAAAATTGATATTCAAGCCTGTAACCATTGCTCTGGATACTTTCAGAGACTGGCATAAATTCCGGGAATTTACACTGAAGAAACATCAGGATAGAGAAAACATGAAAGAAAGTTTGGAATTTTCTATTAATAGAGGAAATCCGTTTGTGCAAAAATCTTTTCCTGTTTCTGTGATCGAGCATAGAAAGAAAAACAAAAATGGAAAGATCTTCCTGAAGTTTAAAAAAGACAAAAAAACGAAATTATTGGGTTCTTTTTCTGAAAAGAATGATATCAAAAAAGTTGGTATAGAATTTAAGTATGATCGTGATAATCAATTAGATATTTTAATAATGGAAGCTAAGTTTGAAGAAATTGAAACATCGCGCGAAAAAGTAATCTTCCCGATCGGTAAAGAAAAGATCTCTTCTGAAGAACTTAAATTAGAAGGAATGAATGTGATGAAGCTCGATAACGGAATTATTTCTATGGAAACTTCTGCTTCCTTCGCTCCTTCACTGTATTCATTGAAATATAAAGGAATACAGTGGCTGGATTCATCTTTTCCGAAACCTTGTTCCAAAGGCTGGTGGAAACCCTGGGTCGGTGGAATTTGTACGCTTCCGAGCCAATTGCGGGTAATAACTATCCTGGAAGAAAATAATTCAGCAAAATTTGTTAAAAAGACTGATAATCTCGGAAATAATTGGGAAGGCTTTTGCATCAGCACAGAAATCGTGAAAAATGAAAAGTTCAAGGGATTGAAGTTAGATCAGTATTTTCTGTTGTTACCTGGAGTTCCGGTAATGTTCCACACTTTGGAGATTTTGCAGAATACAGGGAAATTCATGCGGGATGTTGAATTTGAGACTGCATGTTTCATTAAACCGGATGAGGATTTGCAGAAATGTTATTTCCTTGCAAAAAATAAAGAAGGACAGGAATTTAAGGTAAATGCAGGAAAAAAATTATTTGAAGTTGAAGCAAGTTCACTTTTTAGTTTTGCAGGAGATAATCGAGAAGAATTGCTTCAAATTTATCTTGCTTCAGAGGAAACTACATCCTGGTTGTGTGCTGATACACAGTTATTAAATGCCTGGATCGGTGATAAGTTAAACTGCGAAAATAATAAACGAATTTATCTTAGTTCGCGCTTTTTCATCTTTGCAGAGCAAAAACTGAATGATGAAATGTTGAGAGATTTGAAGCATGTAGGGTTTGAAACGTAACATATCTGGTAATTGCCAGATGTGAGAATGAAAAGAAAAAGGACAGGATTACAGGATGAATTATAAATTAGTAACAACAAACGAAAGACCAGATCTTATTAGAGCTGGTGATAATATCGTTGAAGCTGTCTGGCCGGAATTTATGCTGCACGATGCAGTTGCAAACAAATGGTTTTTCCAGCTTTATGATGATTTCCCGGAATTTCAATATTGGCTGTTAGATGGAGAAGAAATTGTTGGGATTGGGAATTCAATTCCTTTAAAGTGGAATGAAAAGTTGGAAAATCTTCCGGAAGAAGGCTGGGATTGGGCTTTAGAAAAAGGTTTTAGAGATAAGGAGAAAAACATCAAACCAAACCTGCTTTGTGCACTTTCCATCACCATAAATCCAAAATACCAGGGAAAAGGTATCAGCACGGAAATGATAAGATCAATGGTTCAGATCGGGAAAAAATATAATCTGGAATCTTTAATAATTCCTGTTCGCCCAACTTTGAAGAAAGATTATCCTCTGAAAGATATAAAACAGTACGTAACCTGGAAGAGAGAGGATGGACGGCTTTTTGATCCTTGGCTTCGAGTTCACGAAAAACTCGGTGGAAAGATCATCAAGGTTTGTTCCAATGCAATGAAAATTTCAGGAACAATTTCTGACTGGGAAAACTGGACTGGCATGAAATTTCTCGAATCTGGAGAATATAGTATTCCGGGAGCATTAAAACCTGTGGAATTCGACATAAAAAATGATGTTGGAATTTACATTGAACCGAATGTTTGGGTGAAACATAAATTGTATGCAACGAACCAGGTGATGCCATATCACAAGAAGGCAATGGATGAAGAATGGGATACAATGTTTGCAAATCCCAATTTCATTTTCCAGAAAGATCAGGAGTTGGATGAACTGAATAAAATTGGAATCCAAGGCAAAAAAATCGCTCATCTTTCCTGTAATAATGGCATTGAATTGATGTCTCTCAAACGAATGGGAGCTTCTCGCTGTGTGGGATTTGACATCAGCGATAATGCAATCGAAGAAGTTAGAAAACGTGCTGAAAGATTCAATATAGACTGCGAATTTGTACGAACCGATGTTCTGGAAATCAGTGAAGAATTCTATGGAAAATTCGATTTAGTTTATATTACAGTTGGAACTCTGGTTTGGATTCCGGATCGAAAAAAGTATTTTGAAAAAGCAGCAAATCTACTGGCGAAAGATGGACAATTATTCATCTATGAACATCATCCATTTGGTAACGTTTTACCTTACGATGAAGAGTTTGAATACGAGTTGAAAGTTATTCATAAATATTTTGACAAAGAAATTTGGGAGGAAAATAGAGGAATAGATTATTATGGTGGAGAATCTTACGAGTCATCACCATCGTATGAATTTCCATACACAGTTTCTGATCTTCTAAACTTGATTGCAGATAGCGGATTTTGTCTTCAGAAATTCAACGAATATGAAAATGATATTGCTTTGTGCCGAAGTTATATGGAAAAGCAGGAAATGAAATTTCCACTTAGTTATATTCTGGTAGCGAAGAAACTATGATATTCCAAACAGAAAGACTGAAAGTAAGAAAACCAGGAAGTGCAGATATCGAAATGTATTTCAAGCTCTGGAATTCACCGGAAGTGATGCGAAATGTAGGTTTCCCGCAGGGTTTGAAAATTTCAAAAGAAATGATTTCCGAGCAAATCAGAAAGCAAGATGAAACCGAATATGATAAAACTCTGGTTGTAGTTGAAAAATACAGTGAAAAAGCAATTGGAGAATGCAAACTCGGCTTTCCGAACAAAGAAGGAATTTCCATCACGGACATTAAACTTCTTCCGGAATTCTGGGGAAATGGTTACGGAGAGGAGATCAAGAATTCACTCTGCTTGTATCTTTTCAGCAGAACTATATGCAAGATAGTTGAAGCATCTCCAAATAAAAAGAACCTGGCTTCCCAGAAAATGCAGGAATCCTGTGGTGGTGTTAAGGTTCGAGAAGGCGTTTACTATTTTCCCGAATCGATGAGAGATTACACAGAAGATGTGAATTTAATAATCTATCACATTCATAAGAAGAAGTGGTTGGAAATAAATCTGCAAATAAAGAAGATAAATAATTGCAAAGAACGCAATTGGATTTGTGAAAAAATCATTCTTTCACTTCCAGGTTGGTTTGGTCTTGAAAAAGCAAATAAAGAATACATCGAAAAAGTGGCAAATACTACCTTTTACGCAGCTTATATGTTTGGTAAAGAAGTAGGATTTTTCTCGATCATTTCACATTTTCCTCAAACAAGTGAGATCTATGTTTGTGGCATCCTATCAGAATACCATCGTTTGGGAATCGGCAAAAAACTACTGAAAGTTATCGAGAAAGATTTGAAAAAGAAAGGAGTGAAATTCCTGACAGTGAAAACATTAAGTGCTTCCCATCCTGACAAAGGATATGCAAAAACCAGAAAGTTCTATGAAACTGTAGGGTTTGTTCCGCTGGAAGAATTTAAGGAACTATGGGGAAAAGAAAATCCATGTTTGTTTATGGTTAAGGAACTGTAAAAAATGATAATAATTCGTTCTATATCGGACATCGAGTGTTCCATTTACGAACATAAAAATTATTATCTCGAATATTCTAATAATTTAGAATATAGGAAGATAAGTTATTGGCATATAATTTACTAAAAAAGTATAATTTATGGAGAAATTATGAAAAAAGTTTTTATTTATAATATTTTATTTTTAATCTTTTTGAATGGATTTCTTTTTTGTGCTGAAAAAAGAGTCTATATCACAGACAGAGTTAGTTCTAATCAGTTAATCATCGATGGAAAAGTTGAAGATGAAGCCTGGAACAGAGTTGAATGGGCAGGAGATTTCATTCAAAGAACACCTTATGAAAATGAAGCTCCATCACAGCAAACGAAATTTAAAATTCTTTATGATGACAAAAATATCTATTTTGGATTTCGAGCGTTTGACTGTGATCCGGATAAAATCACTCCCATCACAGCACCGAGAGATTGGTTTCCCGGAGATTGGGTGGAAGTAAATATCGATAGTTATTTCGATAAACGAACTGCTTTTTCTTTTACCTTAAGCGTTTCCGGAGTCAGGGGAGATGAATTTATTTCGGATGATGGTGATAACTGGGATACAAGTTGGAATCCAATCTGGTATGGAAAAACAAACATTGATGAACAGGGTTGGACGGCAGAGATGAAGATCCCCTTAAACCAACTGCGTTATAGTGATAAAGAAGAGCAGGTTTGGGGAATAGAAGTAACTCGTAGAATTCATAGAGAGGAAGAAAGATCAGTTTGGCAGCTTATTACACAGGATGAACCGGGTTGGGTGAGTAATTTTGGAGAATTACGAGGAATAAAAGGTATTAAACCTCAAAGGCATGTCGAGTTGTTACCTTATCTTGTTGCGAAATTAGAGCGATTTGAAGCCGATGAAAATGATCCATTTTATGACGGTTCATCTGAAAACTTCAATATTGGTCTTGATGGAAAGATTGGAGTAACGACTGACTTAACGCTTGATATGACGATTAATCCCGATTTCGGTCAGGTTGAAGCTGATCCTTCAGAAATAAATCTTACTGAATTTGAAACATATTTTTCAGAAAAAAGACCATTCTTTATCGAAGGGAATAATATTCTCGATTATCGCTTAACATCCGCCATAACCGGTGGAGATTTTGTTAGCGATAATCTTTTTTACTCGAGAAGGATCGGCAGGAAACCGCGCTATTATCCTGATGATTATGATTATATCGATATTCCAGAAAATTCAACTATTTTGGGAGCTTTCAAGCTCTCAGGTAAAACAAAAAAAGGTTGGTCGATAGGGATAATGGAATCCATCACAGAAAAGGAAATTGCTGAATATGAATTTGATGGGCAGAAAGAGAAAGTTACTGTTGAACCGTTAACCAACTATTTTGTCAGTCGGGTTATTAAGGATTTTAACGAAGGAAATTCTTATTTGGGAGGAATGTTTACTTCTGTTAACAGGAATATAAATGATGATCATTTGAATTATCTGAATAAATCGGCATATTCCGGTGGTATCGATTTTCTTCAACAATGGAATGATAAAAAGTATTATCTGATGGCTACAACTGCCTTCAGTCACATTAAGGGAGATGAAAAAGCAATTTTGGAAGCTCAAACAGGTTCTGCCAGATATTTCCAGAGACCGGACAATAATTATGTTTCAGTTGATTCCAACAGAACATCGCTTTCCGGGTATGCAGGTTCGGTTATTTTTGGAAAATCGAGCAGCAGCAGGATAAAATATCAAACCGGAGTTTCCTGTCGTTCTCCGGGTTTTGAGATCAATGATATCGGTTATATGCGAAGAGCAGATCAGATCAATCAATTTACCTGGATCGGATATTGGATCAATAAGCCTTTCGGGATTTTCCATAAATTCAGTGTGAATGCAAATCAATGGTGTGATTGGGATTTTGGCGGAGTTAATACTTCCAATGCTGTGAATATGAATTTTCATGGAACTTTCAAAAATAATTCCAATTTTGGCGGAGGAATAACTCGAGGTTTTGAGTATATTTCAAACGAAATTTTGCGAGGAGGACCTTCAGCAAAAAGACCCGGTGATTGGAATGGTGATTTTTATTTTAATTCCGATGGCAGGAAAAGGATAAATTTCAGTTGCGGAACAAATTTCGGATTTGGAGATAATGATAATAATTCATTTAATTCCTATTGGACATCATTAACGATCAGACCGAATAATCAATTGAGACTTTCTGTGAATCCTTCCTACAACAAGTATGAACAGAACCTGGAATATGTTACAACTGAAGAATTTGAGAACGAAGATCGCTTTATTTTCTCTTCCTTGTTTCAAGAAACAGCGAGTCTTACTTTTCGGGCGGATTATTGCATCACACCGAGTTTCTCGATCCAATATTATGGTTCACCATTTATTTCTGCAGGAAAGTTTTCGAATTTCAAACGGATAACCGATCCTAAAGCAGATAAATATGACGATCGATTTTACACTTTTTCAGATGAAGAAATCGAATATGATGTCTATAATGAAGAATATCAAGTCGATGAGAACCTTGATGGAACAACTGATTACTTCATTGATAATCCTGATTTTAATTTTAAAGTATTCAATTCAAATCTGGTTATTCGTTGGGAATTTTCTCCAGGTTCAAACCTGTATCTTGTCTGGTCTCAAAATAGGTCCGGTTTTATTTCAGATGGTGAATTTTCATATAATAATGATATGGAAGACCTTTTTGAAATTCATCCTCATAATGTTTTTCTAGTAAAGATCAATCATTGGTTTTCATTATAAGTAAGATATGTATAAGGATTCTGTAAAATGAAAAAAGCCTGTCTTTCTGAGGAAATCTTCGAAGTAATCTCTAACGA
>JABMPU010000098.1 GCA_013203665.1 Armatimonadota bacterium | reverse complement strand
TACCTTCCGGACCCTGTTAAAATATTTTTGTGGAAAAACCATAATTTCTTCCTTTTTTATAGATACTTATGCGGTCGTGTTTTCCGAAGCGACATGTTCGTTACCTCATTTTCCCCCGATTCTCAGCTGGTTTTAATAGTTAAATCAGCTTATAATGAGGATTTAGCCCCATATTTGATTATGCCAAACGCTGTCAAATTCCTCATTTTTCTGATCTTTCCTTATGCTTTTCATCTTATCGAAAGTGGAATTTTTCTGGATCATTTATACGCCACCATCGTGCCTTTTGGTTCAAAAAAAGGGACAGAAATGCGATGCGATTAACAAATGCTATACTTATCTCAGAATTGGTATTTTTTAGTTTACTAATGTTGTTGAGAGCTTGGTTCGAATTCTAATGGAATAGGGAAAATTTATAAGCTTATGGTTTGCAAACGGGGATTTACTCTGTCATCCTACCCTACGAAGCCTTGCCGCAGTATGTTTCTCTTGACATCTTTCTCTTTATCTTTACTTTACGCATGTGTTCTAAACTCATAGAGCCGTTACTATAGTTTGAGATATGAATTTAATTGAAGTTTTTTGAAAATTTAAGTGAATTCAAATATAAATCTCAACTTTATTCCAAAACATGATCCTGTGAATTATGTTGAAAATTGTTTTTTTTGCTGATACACATCTGGGTGTGGATCATCCTATTAATCCCAGGATGAATCGTAGAAGACGCGGTAAAGATTTTTTTGATAATTATCAAAAGGTTCTATCTTATGCTGCTGAATCCCAGACCGATCTAGTGCTGCATGGTGGTGATTTTTTCTTTCGCAGTAAAGTTCCTGCTCCCATCGTCGACAAAGCTTATGATATTCTGTATGATTTTGCTGAGAATGAAATTCCTTTTGTTATCGTTCCGGGAAATCATGAACGTTCGGTTCTTCCCACCTCTATCTTGATGAATCACCGAAATATTCACATTTTGGGAGAACCTTCTACTTTCTTTTTCGAAAAGAAAAATGCTATTATCGCTATTACCGGTTTTCCCAATATCAGAAATGGTATTCGTCTTCAATTCGAGCATGTTTTTGCTGAAGCCATAGAAGGAAATCCAGATGCAGACATAAAACTTCTTTTATTGCATCAGACAATCCAGGAATCGCAGATTAAAGGTTATACTTTTCGTTATGGGAGCGATGTACTACCTTTGAAAATGTTGCCTTCGGGTTATCATGCGGTTCTTTCCGGTCATATCCACCGAGCCCAGATTTTCTATTATGACAAAGCTGAAAATCGAATACCTGTGATCTATCCTGGGTCTACAGAACGTACGTCCATTGTTGAGATTTCAGAAGAAAAGGGATTTTATGAACTCTTGTTTAAAGAATATGAAACCGATTGGAAATTGGTAAAAACAAAGTTTCACGTACTCCCCACGCGCTCCATGGTTAGACTGGATATCACATTGTTAACAGAGGATGAGAGAGTTCTACGAAATCTTTTGGAAGCTGAACTAAGTAAATTAGATCAGAATTCTGTTGTACGGTTGCGTTGTGAGATCCCGGAAACCAGAAAGCTTTTGAGAGCAAAATTATTACGAGAAGTGACACCGGAAACAATGACCCTTACGCTAGCGCCAATATATAGGAGAGGATGATAGAATGTACAATACTCACAAAGTTCCCGGACACATAGTCTGCGCAATCGTTCAGTATCGGAGATCGTAATTCCGATTTACAAAGAAAATGGAATCGTAACAATGTTTGATATAGAAAGCAAAAAACCCGTTTCCTTCGATGATATCGAAGTAAAATACTGGGAAAACATCTTGTAGATGGTCTTCAAATAATGTCTGTTCCAGTTCACCTGAAAAAATTTATCTCCAACCTACCGGAAACTCCGGGAATTTATAAGTTTTTCGATGAAAAAACTCGTCTTCTCTACATTGGAAAATCTAAAAACCTGAAAAAACGAGTAACCAGTTATTTTCGCAAACAAAGCGATGATACTCACGAACGTACATTACGTTTAATCTTCCATATTCATCAGATAGAAACCATTCAGACCGAAACCGAACTGGAAGCTCTTATCCTGGAAGATAACCTGATAAAGAAGAATCTACCGCCTTACAATATCAAGCAGAAACGATATAAAGACCAGGTTTATCTTACAGTATCAACAGATGATTATCCGCTTGTTAAGATCATTACTTCAGCAGAAATTGACCTTTTCAGCAAGATTTTCGGACCATTCAAAGATAAATTTTCTGCAGAAAACCTTCTGAATATCCTGCAGGAAATCTTATTGATAAGAGCTTGTTCAGATCCTGTTCCAAACAAGAAATGTGTGAAATCGAGTATTGGAAGATGCAGCGGTCCCTGCAAGCAAAAAATCTCACAAAATGAATATCAAAAACTCATAGATGTCGCTATCTCATTTCTGCTAGGAAATTCTGATTCAATTATTGAAATAATCAGCCAGAAGATAACAGAAGCCGCATCTGAACTTCAATTTGAAGAAGCTGCAAAATGGCGGGATATTCGGGATTATTGCTTGAACTTTGGCATCCGTCAGAGATTTATTTCTGATTTCAGGAGAGAGAATCTCATTATCAAATCCTCACAAAACAATCAAACTTTTCTCTTTCAAAAAGGTAAATTGATTAAGATTTATAAGAGAAAACCTTCTGATAAGATGATAAAGAACTACTTTCAAATAAAGAAGAAGAATTATGAATCAAATTCACACTATTTGATGGATCGAGCTTATGTAGTATGGGTGTGGATGAAGAGAAATGGTACTGAGTACGAAATATGTTAACAAATATTTATAGATGAGAAATAGATCCTGATAAACAATATCATCCTGTGAAGATATAATATATGCTTTGGATCATTTAGAAAATATAGTTCAGAATAAAGATCATTTTATAGATATTACAGATTTTGTTCAATTGTGGAATGCAGACAGCACATCTAATCAGGGATTCTATGGTCAATGTATAAATAACCTAACTTTTTTAATCCTGAAACAACGATTTATTTTGAAGTCACAAATTTACACGAAAATTCACGAATTGAAATCTACAATATCAAAGGTCAAAAAGTGAATCAGCTTAACAGATACCTACTATCAGCTGGTCAGCATTCGGTAGTTTGGAATGGCAGAGATGAAAACAGCAATCCTGTTAGTTCAGGAATTTATTTTTACAAACTAAAAGTGAATGGAAAAGATAAATCTGTGAGGAAGTATTTGCTGTTAAAATAGTGTCATATGACCATGTCGACATTTCTCACAAACCCATACATTCTAATGGTTTCAGTTGTGCTGGCTATGATTGGTCGGGTCTTTTCAGCTTTGATAAACAGCTCGTCGTCTACCAATATAATTTGTTCGTCTTCCTGGTATTGAGATCTGGTGAAATATCCCAGGATAAAATACTGACCTCCGGTTTCTAATAATAATGCCGGACTGTCTTACTGGTTCTTTGTTATAATGGTATCGTCTAATCGCCAGAATACCAACACCTTAGACATCACTCCTGACTTCATATCCCGCGCAAAACAGGTCTTCCGGACCCTGTTAAAATATTTTTGTGGAAAAACCATAATTTCTTCCTTTTTTATAGATACTTATGCGGTCGTGTTTTCCGAAGCGACATGTTCGTTACCTCATTTTCCCCCGATTCTCCGTTGGTTCTAATAGTTAAATCCGCTTATAATGAGGATTCCGCCCCATACTTGATTAGGCCATTTGTGTCTTTTTTGTTGACGCATTCCGTCTTTTTCTTGTACTTCTTTTGTACTTTTTCCCTAATACGTTTCGTCCTAACTTTTCACCTCTTTTGCGTCTTATTGATGATATAAAAGGCCAGAAATGATACCTAACTTTAAAAATATTCAGTTCAGAATTGGTATTTTGAATGGTAAATCTTGCTTTCACAAAAAAATGTTGGTCTTAGAAACAAGGTTTTTTTTTCTAGACTTTTTTACTTTTCTAACAGATAGTGTTAATGGCAATTAAAAATGGTACACAAATGGAAGTATAAAATGGTACGTCTGTTCACCGAGATCAAATATAATTGGGGAGCAGATGAAAGGAGTATATGTGTATCATTCAATTCAAGTATTAAAGACGCAAGGCTATAGTATACGATCTATAGCAGAGGTGCTTGGCATCTCGAAGACAACCGTACAGGAATATTCGAAATTAAGCATATCGGAAGCAGAGCAGAAGCTAAGCGTAGTACGGCGTAGCAGCAAGTTAGATCCTTTTGAAGAAATTTATCTGGAGAAGCTTTCCTCCTATCCGAAGGAACGGGCCAATAAGCTTTACCGTCATTTTGTCAAAGACCATCCCGCAACCAGCTCATTTATCCCATTTGCGATTGAGTCACTTCCCTCCAGCATTTGAGTTTTTTAAGACTGTCTGATTTCACAGTTGTCAGGCAGGCTTAGGAGAAATAACATCAAACCTTTAGCTTTCAAACTCAAATTTTTGTCCCTGGCAAACTTATTATCAACAACTACAACCCCCCTTTTTTTACTCTTTTAATGATCATGCTACCATACCCAACCTTCAGCTTGCTATCATGTCAATCGCATTTTGGTTTGTTTGTTAAGAGTCATCTAAATATCCTTCAGTAGTTGTTAAATTAGAATGGTTCAAAAGTTGGCTGGCAGCTTTTGAACCTTTCAAAAGGGCAACTTTATTTGCCATCGTTTTTCTAAAGGAATGTGTCGAAACTCTATCAGAGTTAATTCGCGCACGTTTACAATAAATTTTAATCGCTCTACGATAGGAAGAATCATCTTTTTTCGTTAATAGCTTATTCTTCCCTATCTTCCGAGACCTTTCAGCTAAGTTTTTGGCTAAAGCTAAAGCTTCATCACAAAGGTAAACTTCTCTTTTTTTATCTGTTTTCTTTTTTTCGATCAAAAAATGTTTTGAAATCTGCTCATTTCCTATTTCCATCAAATCAGAAATCCGCAGAGCAGTTAAGTACTGCAGTCGAAAAACTTGATAGTAATATCGATCCACCGGCTTCGATAGATCAAAGCTTAAAAAAAAGTCCCGAATCTCACTATCAGATAGTATCCTGGTTTTTGTTGATTTTTCCATTGTCCATCTCCAATTTCTTGTTGGTTTTCTAAACCTTCTTCACGTTTCATAACTTATTTGTTTTAAATAAGTTAAAATCTCAAAAATCTTCTTGTCTACCTCCTAACCACGAAATATTATCTTAATGTCTTACGGTACATCAAATTAAAAAGAGACAAGATGCACTGATCAAGAAACCAATCTCTCCACTTTTTTACTTCATCAAGATTTATCCTGTGAAATGCGAAGCCTACTTCATCAGAATCATCTTACGAATATAATTTCCTTTGTTTGTGTGCAATTTATAATAATAAACTCCGGATGAAACTTCTTTCTCTGATTCGTCTTTTCCATTCCAGTTGTAGATTATCAGCTCATCTCTAGGAATTGATGTATTTGAAAATATTGTTTATATTTTCTGTCCTTTGATATTATAAATGCTTAATTCTCCAATACAGCTTTCCTTCAACATAAAACTTATTTCTGTATTGGGATTGAAAGGATTTGGATAGTTTTGATGAAGTCCATAATTTTTCGGTATTTCCGGTGAATTCGGATTTTCCCATTCATCCTCTGGAATCGTTAAAGAAATTGGTCCAAAATTTTCTGTTCCTCCAGAATAATCCACACTTTCCAGCCAATAGAAATATGTGTTTCCAGCATTAACCGGAAAGAC
>JABMPU010000097.1 GCA_013203665.1 Armatimonadota bacterium | reverse complement strand
GTCTTGTCACGCCGAAAGCATGTAAAGGCGGAAGCAATATTCTTCTTGCTTTTCTTTGCGTAGGCGGATTGCTCTTTTCTTCGGGAAATTGCCAGACCTTTCTGGAGATTTCCGAACAGGGATGGGGAAGCGGAATGATGAACAGTAAACCCGTTTTCTCTGATATTGACAATGATGGATATCTCGACTTGTTCGTGGGAGAAAAAGCCGGGAATATCAATCATTTTGAACAGGATACTCTGGGAACATACAGTTTCAACCTGGTTACTCCAAATTTCAATAATATTAATCCCGGACCATATTCTGCACCCTTCTTTTATGATATAGACAGCGATGGTCTGATAGATTTATTTGTGGGAGAGATAAATGGAAATATAAATCATTTTGAACAAACAGCTTTATTTTCTGATGAATTCAGTTTGATAACAGAAAATTTCAATAATATCGATGTTGGTATGAATTCAGTTCCATTTTTTATTGATATCGATGATGATAATTTATTAGATTTGATAATAGGACAAGGTCCTTTTGATAATCAAGGTCTTTATAATCTGAGTCATTATGAACAGATGGAACAAGGAAGTTATACTTTTGAGTTCATTACAGAAGATTTTCTTCCATACATGCAATATGGGAATACATATCCAACATTTACAAATATAGATAATGATCATTTGCTCGATTTGATAGTTGGGAGATATAATGGAGATTTGAGAAGTTACGAACAGGTTTCTCCGGGTTCCTATGAATTTGAATGGGCTGATATTGATTTTTATGGAGTTGGCTATCAAGCTGCTCCTGTTTTCCATGATATCGATGATGACGGATTATTAGATCTGCTTATCGGTGAGGAATACGGCAACCTGACGCTTTATGAATATGATGAAGATAATTATCATTTGTTTCCGAGAGTAACACAGTTTCTTGGTTGGATAGATATTGGTCTGGCTTCCAAACCTGCTATTTGTGATTTGGATAATGATGGACTTCTGGATTTATTGGTTGGCAGACGAATGGGTTCGATAATTCATTATGAACAGAATTCGGAGAATTCTCTAAAATTTAATTATATCGATTATTTATCGATTAGCGGAACATTGGGTGATTATTCTGCTCCCACAATATTAGATTTTGATAATAATGGTTTATTAGATCTGTTTGTCGGCTATGAAGACGGAAATATCTGTCATTTTGAACAAGAGAATCTTTTATCCGAAGATTTTGAACTTGTGGAAGAAAATTTCGCTGATATCGATGTCGGACTTTTTGCGGTTCCAATCTTTGAAGATATTGATAATGATGGTTTTCTCGACCTTCTTATCGGTGAATCTTTGGGAAAGATTTTTCATTATGAACAAGATCAAACCAATGAATTTATTTTGATTTCAAATAATTTTTGTAATATCGATGTCGGTTTCCGTTCTGCTCCAGCTTTTACCGATCTGGATGATAATGATAAATTAGACCTGCTGATCGGAGAAACAAATGGCAGCTTACATCATTATGAACAATCTGAAATTAATTTCGATAATTTTGAATTGATTTCAAACAATTTTAATGAAATCGAAGTTATCGAAGCTTCCAAACCTTCATTTGCCGATATAAATAATGATGGTCTCGATGATCTCCTGGTCGGTGCTTTTGACGGAGGTGTTTATCTCTATATTCATACTTTTGGCATTACTGATAGTGATAATTATCTAGTTTCAAGTCCTCAAATATTCTGCCGAAATTATCCTAATCCCTTTAACCCAACTACAACTATCTCTTTTACAATCTCTCGCAAAGACGCAAAGAACACAGAGATAACAATTTATAATATTAAAGGTCAGAAAATCAGACAATATTCAATATTCCCCGAACAGTCGCAAGCTCTTTACGGGGCAGGCAATAATCAATCTTCTATTACTTGGGATGGAAGAGATGAGAAGAAAAATTTCGTTTCAGGAGGAATTTATCTTTACAAATTAAAATCAGGAAAATATTCATCTTCCGGGAAAATGACTCTGCTAAAATGAGTCCTGCAAAATAGAGTGTTTTGTACCTCACCTCAATCCTCTCCTGAGAGGAGAGGAAGCACTTTGTACTCCTTCTCCTCGATAGGAGAAGGCTGGGATGAGGTGGATATAATTAAGAAAAATAAACGAAGGAGGAAAGATGAAAAAAACATTTTTCATTATGTTACTTATGATTTTTATTATCGTTTTGGTTGCGGAAGATATCATGCAGCCAACAAATTTGGGCAAGGAATTAAATAATGTCCAGAAAGGAAAAGGTAAACTTTACACCGGATTCAGAGATGCTCCGGACTTTGAATTCATCGTGAATCCAGCCAGCCTGGTTTCCACTTTTTATGATTATATGCCCGGAAGTTACAACAGCATCCCAGTAAGAGTACAACCTGAAATCTCAACACCTTTTGGTTTGCCTGCAGGTGGCACATACATGACATATCACATCATAGAAACAGCAGGTGCTACTCGCAGACTTTATTTCAGCTATGTTAATGAAAACGGAGTTGTATCAGCTACAGACCCGATTTCCACCAGCGATGAATGGGAAGGATATGCCGGAGTCGATATCGATCCTGTTTCTGCAGACCCGATGGTAGCCTGGCACACAGCATTTGGAAGTCCGGATGGAATGGTCTATATGTCATACGATTTATATCATATGATGGGAGCTCCCGGATTATGGATCGACCCTTTCGAGGTCATTAATAACGCTACTCTTTCTGCTCAGGGTATCTATCCATACGCTGATGATCTCTTTTTCTGGCCCTACACATTCATCGACTCTTCACCTTTAGGCGGAGATTATCGTCGAGTTTATGTTTATGCAAACAACTACACAAATTCTCATGGTACATCAAGTCTCCCAAGTGAGAATGTTCTGATTGGATATGCAGATTTTGATACTTCCGATCTGGATGCTCAATCTTCACTATCGTGGTCATACCGAACAATCGAGCAGATGGATGCCTGGAATGCTGAAGATCCTGAATGGATGAGACCTTTCAAAGGGATGGTAGTTCATGATAATGTCGTTGCATTTGCAGGATATGTTACTAATGAAGGTGGTACTGTTTCTAATGCTTTTGTTCTTATTAATGAAAATTATGGAGAGGGTCCATTTGAATACTATTCTTCAGACTTTATTTTTGATCAATGGAATCCTCTTAACGAAACGGGAACTGAATATCTTTATTCTGATCCAAACATTCCTATGACTCCTTACATCGTATCGCAGAATTTTATTCATTGCGGTCATATGAACGCAATTTTCAAAGATGATAACACAAAAATATCATGGACCGGTGCTTTGGGAATCACTTTTGACGCTCTTGATGGAAATGGCCCGGGCTATTATTATCCCGCCTGGTGTCAGGTTTATCCCAAGGAATTCGTGTTTGATTTGAATACTCTTGAATTCAGCTTCAAAGACCTTTACATCGAAGGAGCAGATCCGGACGATAATATCCCAATGGTTCCCTGGGATCTGGATGAAGATGGTGTGGTGGATTCATATGATCCTGATGGTTATCCTGAATGGGTGTATAATTGGCCTATTTACTGGCCTGTTGGTGATGTCGCTTTTCACGAAAATGTGTTCAGAATTGTTAAAAACGAAAACTGGCTTGCAGGAGTTTGGTCTGATGGAACCAAGGCAAAAAGATTTTATGATGGCGATGCTTCATTTGCTGCCTGGGAAGCAACACCGGAAATTGCAATTGTTATTTCTGCAGATAATGGTGAAACCTGGTCAGAACCAATCTTCCTGAATGCAAATGAAACTCCGGAGCTTGACAGTCAAATTCCTACTTATCCTTATCCTGGAGATTTGATAGAAATCATCAGCAATGAACCTGATAATTATCGGGGAAAACTTCACCTCTTTTATCTGGATGATAATGACTTTGGTTCCACTGTTCAGGGAAATGGCCAAAATAATGGTGGAACACTTCAGTATGCAGCTTTGAACATTGATTTCGGAGGAGAGTGGAATCCGCAGCAATCTAATGAAAATAATGAAATTCCTGTACTTGGTTTCCTTGCCCAGAATTATCCCAATCCGTTTAATCCGAGCACAACTATTTCTTTCTTCACCACAGAGAGCACGGAGAACACAGAGATAATTATCTACAATTTGAAAGGACAGAAAGTAAGAACTCTGGTAAATGAAAGACTTTCAGCAGGTCAACATTCCATCGTTTGGAATGGAATAAATGATAACAATGAAAAGGTTTCCAGCGGAATCTATTTCTACAGGATGGATACAGGGAATTATTCTGCAACCAAGAAAATGATCCTCCTAAAATAATGGCGGATAAATCCTGATGAAATAAACCTTCAGTCTTCGTCCAGATTTGTTGGGACTACGACCTGACAAGTGCGAATGGTTTCTGGAGTTTTCGACATTCATTTAACCTTCGCAATGGTTGAAATCCGGTAATTGTAAGAAACCATTTAAAAGGTTTAGCAAGAAGAAAAATCTCATAAACCTTTTCAAGGTTCATAAGAATGGACTTGACTCGCAGTGAGTTTACGAGTGTGAGTCGAGAACATTTAAGATATAACTTCCGAAGTTTCCAAAACTTCGGAAGTTTTTTTATGCTCCTTGAAAAAGTTTAATTAGACCCTTCAACCGTCCCACTCAGTATCGTCCCTTTAAACATCCCACCCATTATCGCCCCTTCAACCGGCAGCGTTTACTCCGGCTTTTGACGGATGCCGGTTGAAGGAAAGGTTGGGGACGACCGTCCCGGTCGGAATATGATAAATTCGTTTTGAATACTCTGCAACACCGGGACGGTTGAAACAACGAAGTTTTTTAAAATTCAGCTCGTTTTTTTTATTGACAGGAAAACCAAATAAAAAAGAAAATTAAATAGTAATTAAATTTGTAAAATAAATGTCGTAAATTAGGACTTTTGAATTATTAATGTCGCAAATTTGGACTTCTGAACTGTTAACATCGTAAATATCAGATTCGCAAACAATTAATAACAAATTATTAACTTTAAAAGGAGAAAACAATGAAAAGAAATTTATGTGTTTTGTGTTTGTTTTTTTTAATCTTATTTAGTGTAATTTATGCTGCTGACGATTGGACTCAGAAAAGCCCTACAGTGACAGGAGGTACTCTGTCAGGGCGTTCTGGTGGTCTTATGACTTATATCGGCGGGGATCAGACTATTATGTTTGGAGGTTATATTTCTAATAGTACAGACGAGACCTGGGTTTATAAACTCAGCGAGAACACCTGGACGAAGAAAAGCCCTTCACCAAAACCATCTGCTAGAACCGGTCATGGTTTGGCTTACATCAGCGGTGACTATGTGCTGTTATTTGGTGGATGGGATGGTGGCTATGACGGGGAGACCTGGATCTATGATCTCAGTGAGAACACCTGGACAGAAAAGACCCCTACAGTGACAGGAGGAACTCTATCTGCGCGATACTACCATTCTATAGCATACATTGGTGATGATCAAGTATTGCTATTTGGAGGGATAATTTCTGGCAATAATAAAGTTCAGGATACCTGGATTTATGATCTCAGCGAAGACACCTGGACAATAAAAAGTCCTTCATCTAAACCATCGGCAAGACAGCAACATTCTATAGCTTACATAGGGGACGATCAGGTACTGTTATTTGGTGGTAGTGATGCTAGTGGTAAGGATGACGAAACCTGGGTCTATGATCTCAGCGCTGACAATTGGACCCTAGATTTGAATGATAGCCAGCCTTCGGCTAGAGAAGGCAGTCCCCTGTCTGAAACAAGCATGGATGGATCGAGTTACCTTGTATTATTTGGTGGTTTTGATGGTTCTGATCGTTTGGATGATACCTGGACTTTCGGCGGTGGGGATTATTCTCTCCCGGTCACCCTCTCTTCCTTCACCGTCCAATTTATAGACAACGCTCCGATATTATGCTGGGTGACCCAATCTGAAACAAGTAATGCAGGTTGGAATATTTATCGTGGAGAAAGCGAGGAAGCACTTTCCAATGAAGAAACATATCTGCTTAATTTATCATTAGGTTTAATTCCCGGAGCAGGCACAACATCCGAACCAACAGAATACAGCTTTGAAGATTTCTTTCCTGTTTATGCTGGAAACACATATTTCTATTGGTTGGAAAGTGTGGATTATTCTGGAGAAACAGAAATTTATGGTCCGATTTCCTTATCCATTCCGGAATATGAATGGCCAAATCCAAATTCTCCGGAAATTCCGAAACCTTATGGACTTCATCAAAACTATCCAAATCCATTCAATCCAAGTACGGAAATCAGTTTTATGCTGAATGAAAATTGTATTGGTAATTTATCAATTTATAACCTTAAAGGACAGAAGATCAAGTTCCTATTTAAAAACAGACCTATAACAAAAGATGAATTGGTTATCACTCCTTGGGATGGTAAAGATGAATTCGGAAAAAATATTTCATCAGGAATTTATCTATATGAACTAAAAACTATGAAAAAGATTTATCTTAAAAAGATGCTTTTGATAAAATGATGTAACTCGTTCACTCTTGAACGAGGATTTTTCCCTCAGACAAGAGTGTCTGAGCTACGTTAAAACCCGAGACGGTTGAAACAACGAGATTCCCGATTTCTCGGGAATGACAGACGAAACAACGGAAGAAAAGTTTAAAAAGCTCGACCCAGGATTTTTTTGGTTTGACAAAGAATTTCATAAAAACAAATTCAAAACAAGATAATAAAATTAAGGATTCAAAATGAAACAGAAAAACAAAAGAGGTTTTGCCAGTGATAATAATCCGGCAGTTCACCCGAAAATCCTGCAAGCAATAATCGATGCCAGCCACGGGCATACAATTGCTTATGGTGATGATATTTACACTCATCAAGCAATAAGAAAGATCGAAGAACATTTTGGAGAAAATATCGCTGTCTATTTCGTTTTTAATGGAACTGCTGCAAACGTACTCGGTTTGAAAGCTCTAACAAATTCTTTTAACTCGATAATCTGTGCTGAAACTGCTCACATCAATGTTGACGAGTGCGGAGCTCCGGAAAGATTTACCGGTTGTAAACTGCTTTCAGTTCCAACAAGTAATGGTAAATTGACGATTGAAAAAATCAAATATCATATGCACGGTTTCGATTTTGAACATCATTCGCAGCCAAAAGTAATCTCCATCACCCAGGCAACAGAGCTGGGAACAGTTTATACTCCGGATGAGATTAAAGCAATAACAGATTATGCTCATAAATATGATATGTTTGTTCATGTGGATGGTGCTAGAATCTGCAATGCTGCTGCCAGTTTGAATCTGAGTTTGAAAGAGATTACTACAGATGTTGGCATCGATATTCTATCTTTTGGTGGAACTAAAAACGGAATGATGTTTGGAGAAGCAATTATCTTTTTTGATAAAAAACTTTCTGAAAACTTTAAATACATCCGTAAACAGGGAATGCAACTGGCTTCCAAAATGCGCTTTATTGCGGTTCAATTTATTGCAATGTTACAAAATGAACTCTGGCTGGAAAATGCCTGTCACGCCAATAAAATGGCAAAACTGCTGGCAGATGAAGTTGCTAAAATTCCTCAAATAAAAATAACCCAGAAAGTTGAAACAAACGGTATCTTCGCTATTATTCCTAAAAAGTGTATTGAGCCTCTGCAAAATGAGTTTTTCTTTTACATCTGGGACGAGAATAAATCCGAAGTCAGATGGATGACTTCTTATGATACAATTGAAGAAGATATTTTTGATTTCGTGAAATTATTGAAAAAGAGATTGAAATAATTTATTCTATTGGTTCCTTCAACTGTTCCGGTTGAAGGAAAGGTTGGAGACGACCGTCCCGGTCGGAGAATTATGCAATACCGAGACGGTTGAAACAACAGAGAGACGGACGGTTGAAACAGCAGCTAAGTGAGAATGGTTGAAACAACGAAGGAAGATAACAATGCCACGAATTCATAGAACGGGAATCGATCAAATATATTTTGTGACATTTACTATTGAAAAATGGTATTACGTCTTCGATCGGCATGAACGTTGGGATATTCTTTTAAACGCATTAAAATATTACCAGCAAAATAATGATCTGAAAATTATAACATGGGTTTTCATGCTCAACCATATTCACCTTATTTTTCAATCACCTGACGCAATAAAATTTGTTAATTCTTTTAAAAGTTATACAGCCCATCAGTTAATTGAAAATATTCGTGAAACCGAACCTAATCTTTTGAAACTATTCAAAACAGAAGACGGCTTTCATATTTGGCAGCCCAAGAATTTTCCTGAAATAATCGAATCAGAAAATTTCTTCCTGCAAAAGGCTAATTATATTATTGAGAATCCTGTTAGAAAAGGTTATGTTAATTACACAGAAGACTGGAAATATTCGTCAGCAGGTAAAATCAGAATGCTCGATTTGTATGAATTGTGAGCGAATAAATCGATGTTCCTTCAAACCGTCCTGGTTGAAGGAAAAGTTTGCGATGACTGTACCTGTCGGAGTATTATGCAACACCGAAACGGTGTTGATGGATAACGTTGTGTTTCAACCGGGACGGTTGAAACAACAGTGGAGTGAGACGGTTGAAACAACAAATGATTTCTCGGGAATGACAGTTGAAACAGTTTAGGAGGATACTTGTCGGTTCAAATTTATCAAGGTGATATCACCAAATTAGAAATAGATGCAATTGTAAATGCTGCCAATACTTCCCTGCTCGGTGGTGGTGGTGTGGATGGTGCCATTCACAGAGCAGCCGGACCGGAATTATTGGAAGAATGCCGCACTCTAAATGGCTGTAAAACAGGAGAAGCGAAAATCACTAAAGGTTACAAATTGCCTGCAAAATTTGTAATTCATACAGTGGGTCCTGTTTGGCATGGAGGACAAAACCGAGAAGACGAACTGCTGGCAAATTGCTACAGAAACAGTCTTGAACTTGCTGAAATTCATGGAATTCACACAATCGCTTTTCCTGCAATAAGCACAGGAGTTTACCGCTTCCCAATTGAAAGAGCAACCAGAATTGCACTTCTGGAGATCAAAAAATTCCTGAGTATAAAATTTATCGTTGAAAAAATTACATTTGTCTGCTTCAATGACCATGTTTACAAAACATATTTGAAAGTAATGAATGAAGTGTTTTGAAGGATATTGCTTCAGCCTTCACGGTTGAAACATAAAATAATCTATGCAATTTATAAAAACCAAAGATAGCTCTTTCACTGTTTATAACGAAAGATACAAAGAACACTATCACACACTTTCGGGTGCTTTGGAAGAAGCATTCGAAAAACACGTTAATGCAATCGGTGTGGAAGATGAGTCCCACATCCTGGATTTCTGTTTTGGCTTGGGCTACAATTCGATTGCTGCAACAAAAGGACACAAAAACTTGAATATTCTTGGATTGGAGAATGACCTTGAAATTATCAAAGCAATAAAAAACCTGACTGTTCCCAAAGAAATAGAGAAGGAATTTTCAGCTTTCAGAAATTTGACAGAAAAACCTGAAATAACAGATGAGAACAATAACACCATAAAACTGATTCTGGGTGATGCTATTCATACAATAGACCAACTTCCAGAAGTTTTTTTTAACCGTGTTTTTTTTGATCCATTCTCTCCTAAAAAACAACCTGAAATGTGGAGCAAAGAAGTATTCAAAAAAGTGTTTGCTCTGATGAAACCCGGAGCTAAATTGAGCACTTATAGTTGTGCAAAAATGGTTCGGGAAAATATGAAAGCTGCTGGGTTCATTGTAATGGACGGTCCCATCATAGGTAGAAAAAGTCCTGCCACAATAGCGATAAAATCCCACCTCGCATCTCGCAACCAGCAACTCGCTCCTCGTAAAATGTGCAATTATTCATCCTAAATGAAAAATATCTTGCAATAAATTACCATTATTCGCTAAAGGTAATTAGAGATATTATTGGAGATTTATATGGTGCAAACATACGAATACATCAAATTAATCGGATTAGTAGCTTTTCTGGCTGGTATATTTAAACTTATCATAGGATTTCTGGGATACTCTTATGGTGCACACTATTTATCTTCATTCATAATTCTCGGAATTGGAACTGTAGTATATCTTATTGGATTGATCATTCAAAAACTAACAGAGGTAAAAGAGGAATAAATGTTAGAAAGAATCACTGATCCGGTGGAACTACCGGATGAAAAAGAGTTCGATAGGACACTCCGTCCCAAATTCTTAGCTGAATTTGTGGGGCAGGAACAAATCAAAGAAATTCTTGATATTTCCATACAGGCTACAAAATTGCGGAAAGAACCTTTAGACCATGTTTTGCTATACGGTCCTCCGGGATTGGGCAAAACTACCCTCGCTCATATCATTTCCAATGAGCTGAATGTAAACCTTAAAGTAAGTTCCGGTCCTGTTCTGGAAAAAGCTCCGGACCTGGCAGGAATTCTTACAAATCTGCAAAAATACGATGTTTTCTTCATCGATGAAATTCACCGCCTGAACCACGTGGTAGAAGAGTATATGTATCCTGCCATTGAAGATTTCAACATGGAAATAATCATTGACAGCGGACCGAGTGCACGTTCCCTGAAAATTGACATTGAACCCTTTACTTTGATCGGAGCTACAACCCGCGCCGGTCTTCTCACTTCCCCTTTGCGAGCCAGGTTCGGTCTTGTTCTCAGGTTGGATTATTATGATGTGAAAAGCATCAAAAAAATTATTGTTCGTTCTGCAGGTTTGATGGATGTTCCTGTGGAACCGGAAGGTGTAGATGAAATTGCTCGCAGAAGCAGGGGCACACCTCGAGTAGCAAATCGGCTCCTGCGGCGTGTTCGGGATTATGCTCAAATCAGAGGTGATGGTACGATTACCAAAGATATTACTATCAAAGCCCTCAAAATGCTGAATGTGGATCATCTCGGTCTGGATGAAATGGATAAACGCCTTTTGCTGACCATTATGGAAAATTACGGAGGAGGTCCGGTGGGACTGAAAACTCTTTCTGTTGCTGTGGGAGAAGATGCTGGAACTGTGGAAGAAATTTATGAACCATATCTTATCCAACAAGGATTTCTGGATAGAACTCCTCAGGGAAGAAAGGCAACAATAAAATCCTATAAACATTTTAAGATCACACCTTCTCAAGAACAGATTACAATTTTTGAGAATGTGGAAGAATGATAATGGAGTGAGCATGAAAAAAATCATCCTGATAATATTTTTATTAATTATCCTGCAAATCTTATCTGCCATAGATTTTCGAGATTGCAACTGGGGATTTTCAATGAGAAAAGTAAGACAGACCGAGAAAGCGGAATTTTTTGCGGAAACTGAAGAATTCCTGGTTTATCGAGACAGTGTTGCCACTTTCGAAGCAACTGTCATCTACTATTTTATCGATGACTCCCTGGTAGAAGGCATTTATTTAATTGAACCGGAACATTTGCTTTTCAATGATTATATTTGCGATTTTTTTACTTTAAGAGAACTGCTGATTCGAAAATATGATGAACCTCTCGACGACACGGATGTTTCGGAATATATGTTAGAAGAAGACCTTGATAACAAAATCGGCAAGGCAATTGCAAAAGGAGAGAAATCTTTACAGTGCAAATGGAGACTGGAAAAATCATTTTTAGCACTAACTCTGGACAGCACGGATTTCAAAATGGAAATTAGAATCCTATATATGGATAACAATTTTGTGGATGAGATCCTCAGGATACAAGACGAGAAAGAACTAAAGGGTTTATAATAAAATATAATGGGCTCTTTTAAGTATTGAGTGGGTAAGTTAAAAATAATATCCAATATCCAACACGGAATATCCAATCCCTGTGAAATAAAAAAAAATTTCACGGGACAGATGATGAAGGAAAAATTAAAATAAGTGAAAAAGAAAAGAAGTTTGATTTACAGGATCGTCTTATTGATTATGCAGTTAGAATTATTAATGTTTCAGAACAACTACCTGAAACAAAAGCATGCAAACATATCTCTTTTCAAATGCTGAGAAACGGTACAGCCATATAAGCAGTTCGTATTTTGCATAGCCAAAATACAACTGATTGCTTGAACATCCGCTGCATATTACGGAGAGGCTCAAAGTGCTGAATCTAAGGCTGATTTTATTCATAAATTGAAAAACCTGAAAATCCTGAAAAAGTCTCTTTCAGGGTTCAGTATTCAGGGTTGGGATGATTGAACTATCTTCGAATCATTCAGAATGAGAGAAACTTTCCGAATCTTGACAGGAAGAATTCTTTTTCGGAAGCTTCGGAAAGATCTCAATACTTTAGGGGAGCATTGATACGACGAAAAAGAAAAAAAGCGATAGCGACAAAAATACTTCCGTCTTCGCTGCGTTACGCCGTGATAAATGGATATTGGATATTCCGTGTTGGATATTCAGATTTTTTATGTTTAGTATATCGAACCACTAAATATTAGAAGGAACCAAAAAATATAATGTTCATCGAAGCTTTTAAAGAAGCACTCACCATCACCAGTTTCGTCTTTCTGATGATGTTGGTAATAGAATACGTAAACGTTCAAACCAGTGGAGCCTGGCACAACTCTCTAAAAACAAACAAATTGCGGCAGTATTTTCTTTCTGCCATCTTAGGAATTATTCCCGGATGCTTGGGTGCTTTCTCTGTGGTAGCACTGTATTCCCATAGAGTTCTTTCGTTTGGCGCCCTGGTAACAGCAATGATAGCAACCAGCGGAGATGAAGCTTTTATAATGTTTTCGATGTTCCCTCTAAAGGCACTATTCCTTACATTAATTCTCTTCGTTATCAGTATATTTGTGGGATATTTTACAGATAAGATTTTACCAGAGGGTTTTCTTTTCAAAAAGATTTCTTTGAATAAATTTCCAATTCATGAAGAAGAAAGATGTAATTGTTTTATCAAAAGTGAAATTATCAATCAGCTAAAACACTGTTCATTCCAGAGAGTTCTATTAATTGGAGGATTGCTTTTCCTTTTTTTTGGATTCGCTTCCGGTGAGTTCGGACCTCAAAGCTGGAATTGGATAAAGATCACAATTCTTTTGGCTGTATTTGTTTCGTTATTTATCGCCACTACTGTTCCCGAACATTTTTTGGAAGAGCATCTCTGGAATCATATTGTAAAAATTCATCTGCCAAAAATCTTCTTTTGGACTTTTGGTGCAATCCTTGTTATCAATATTATTTTAAAACATCTTCATTTTGAAAGCTGGATTTCAGACAATCAAATAACGGTTCTGATAATAGCTTGTTTGATCGGATTAATTCCCGAATCCGGTCCTCATATGATCTTTGTGATCCTGTTTTTCCAGGGAACGATTCCTTTCAGCATTCTTCTTGCCAGTTCGATTGTTCAAGACGGGCATGGTATGTTACCGCTTTTAGCAGAATCCAAAAGAGGATTTGTCTCCGTCAAACTGATAAATCTTACGGTAGGATTGTCAGTTGGAATTTTGGGATACTTCACCAGTTGGTAGCTGGAATTTATCTTTTTTATTCGAAAAAGAAATTTGTGGCTTAAGAAGTTTGACAAAAAGAACTTACAAAAAATTCTTGTTTTATTAATATTCTCCGGATTCAGCAAATCCCCTTTTCTTAAGAATCTTATCTAAAAAAAACGAGGTGAATTATGTTTTATAATGATGTAATAACAGAAATGTTAGAAGTGAAATCCAATCCTGTGAACAGAATGTATCTGCATGAAATAAATATCCAATGGAAAAATTTCATCAAAGCTATCACAGAAGAAGATACTTCCAACGAACAAATGGTGCAAGCTCTTAATCTCTTCCTGAAAGCTCTTTCCAATAAAAAATTCAAATACAATCCTGTCACAAAAAACGGGTTTAAAGCGGACTCCCAGTTGTTCTCTGCAATTTATTTAAATGATATGATTTCGGTTTTTATTAAACGGACAGGTGTTGCGGAAAACAAGGGTATTTGCTGGGATTATGGAGCATTCAGTGCAAATCTCAGATTCAATCCCCCAAATTTTAATACCATGGAAAAATATCCAACATATGAACAGGATGATTCCGTGAAAGTGTTGCAATTATGTCAAAAATTGGATTTTCAGTTTAGAATACTCGGAACCAGAAATTTCAATAAACATCAAATTACACTTCCTTTAATTGTTTTTTATTCTTTTAAGAATCTTACAGAAGACGATTTTACAAAAACAGAATATATTTCAAGAACTGCAAAAACTACATTCGAAAAAACAAGATCGATTATAGTCACAGAAACGCTTGCTGAAGATTTTGTGCCAACCCTGAAAGCTTCACCTATTGATATGATTTTCATCCTTTCCAAGAAATTTCAATCTTTTGGAATTAATGAGATTTCTACAGAAGTGGTCGATGCATTGGAAAAGAAAATAGTAAAATATATCTTCGAAAAAGAAGAAAAAAACGAAGAATTTAAAATTTCCGGAGTTATCAAATAGATGGAGAAAATATGAATAATCTGGATATTTCAAAAGCAATGACAATAAAATTAGATAATAAACTTCCAGAATATCCGAAATTTGTAAAAGGAATCCGCAGAGCTCCCAAAAGAGAAATGAACCTGAATAAAAAGGAAATCGCT
Organism: Armatimonadota bacterium; assembly: GCA_013203665.1. GTDB lineage: Bacteria > Cloacimonadota > Cloacimonadia > Cloacimonadales > TCS61 > JABMPU01. Next base: position 20,877 of record JABMPU010000097.1, on the reverse strand, counting down.
CTTGCTTTGAAAAATGCTCTCCGTTACATCCCGCAAGAATTACACGAAAAACTCGCTTCCGAATTTCTGGATGAACTTCTGACTCACGGACATATTTATGGTTATCGTTTTCGTCCCGCTGAAAAAATTTTTGGAAAACCGGTAAATGAATACAAGGGAAAATGTTTGGAAGGAAAAGCATTCCAGGTGATGATAGACAACAACCTGGATTTCGCTACTGCTTTATATCCTTATGAACTCGTAACTTACGGAGAAACCGGTGCTGTGTGCCAGAACTGGATGCAGTATTGCTTGATCAAAAAATATCTGGAAAATCTCACTCATGAAAATACACTCGTATGTATGAGCGGTCATCCGCTTGGACTTTTCAGGTCTTCTCCTTCATCTCCTCGAGTTATCAATACGAATGGTTTGATGATTGGAGAATTCGATAATCAGGAAGATTTTAATCGGGCAAATGCTCTCGGAGTTGCCAATTATGGACAGATGACTGCAGGTGGCTGGATGTATATCGGTCCGCAAGGAATCGTGCATGGAACTTATAACACGCTCCTTATTGCAGGCAGGATGAAACTCGGTGTTGTCGCAGATGGAGATTTAAGAGGAAAATTATTTGTGTCATCAGGTTTGGGAGGAATGAGCGGAGCACAGCCAAAAGCTGTTGAAATTGCAAATGGAGTCGGCATTTTTGCGGAAGTAGATTATTCGCGCATCCAAACAAGACATGAACAGGGATGGGTTGGGAAAATCGTGAATTCACCGGAGGAAGCTTTTAAGCTGGCTTCAGATTACATAAACAGGAAAGAAAGTATATCCATCGCCTATCACGGTAACATAGTTGATCTTCTGGAATATGCTGTAAAAGAAAATGTTCACATCGACCTTTTATCTGACCAGACTTCCTGTCATGCAGCTTATGAAGGAGGTTATTGTCCGCAGGGATTAACCTTTGAAGAAAGAACTGAAATGCTGGCAGAAGATCGTCCTCAATTCATCAAACTCGTTGATAAATCCCTGCAAAAGCATTTTGAATTGGTAAAAATTCTCGCTGATCGAGGAACATATTTCTTCGATTATGGAAACAGTTTTATGAAAGCTGTGTTTGATGCCGGAGTAACAGAAATTTCCAAAAACGGAAAAGACACTTACGAAGGTTTCATTTTTCCAAGTTATGTGGAAGATATTCTGGGACCTGAACTTTTCGATTATGGTTACGGACCTTTTCGTTGGGTTTGTCTTTCCAGAAAAGAAGAAGATTTGCTTAAAACCGATAATGCTGCTGCTGAAATCATCAAAAACTGTCGTGAAGAATTAAGATATCAAGATAAAGATAATTACATCTGGGTGCGCGATGCGATGAAAAATAAACTTGTTGTAGGAACTCAAGCTCGCATACTTTACCAGGATGCTCCCGGCAGACTTGCTATTGCTCTCAAGTTCAACGAGATGGTTAAAAATGGCGAAGTTGGTCCCATCATGCTCGGTCGTGATCATCACGATACTGGCGGAACTGATTCTCCATTCCGGGAAACTTCCAATATCAAAGACGGCTCAAATATAATGGCTGAAATGAGCACAGAATGTTATGCCGGAAATGCTGCTCGTGGAATGAGTATGGTTACGCTTCACAATGGCGGCGGAGTCGGCATCGGGAAAGTTTCCAACAGCGGATTCGGAATGGTGCTCGATGGCAGTGAAAGAGTTGATTTTATTTTAGAAAGAGCATTTCCATGGGATGTAATGTGCGGAGTTGCCAGACGTGCCTGGGCAAGAAACCCGAATTCCATTGAGACTGCGATTGAATTTAATCAAAAATTCTCTGAAACAGATCATATTACTTTGCCGTTCGTACCGGAAGAAGAACTGATAAAAAGAGTTGTGAAAGAAGGGTTGGAGAAGTAGTTTTTAGTGTTGGGTTTTACTTATAAGTTGTAACGCCTTGTATGCCACGAGTGACTTATCCTGGTGTAGCGAAGCATATAAAGAAGCGAATTTGCGAACAAATTGTTATCCGAATTCTCATTCTTCGGAATACCCATCTACAAACAATTCATACAAAACTTTTATATTTTCAAAGTTACTTTCTTTTGAAAGTTCAGAGATAACATATTCAAGACAGATTTCAATCTTTCGTGAAATCATAACAACTTACCTATAATATTTTAATCTTCTAATATCAAAAGCCTTTAAAGTTCCTTCTAATATATCAGAAGCATGTTTGTTTATTACTGGATTTTCAATTGAACCAGAATTATAACTAAATTTATTTTTATTTTTCTTATCAATTGTTACATAAATAATTTGTTCAGCATCTCCTACAATTGCCAAATTAGGATTATGCGTTATTATAATAACTTGTCGTCTTTTCTTTGTCTCTCTAATAAAATGAACAAGAATTTTGTAAATGCTTTCATTATCTAAATTTTCTTCTGGCTGATCAATTATTAAAGGAATGTTATCCTTGTATAACATTAAATAGAAAACAATTAGCATTGCTCCTTTTTCACCGGGTGAAAGTTCTGTTAATTGTTTATCTCCTAATTTTAATTCGTAAGAAGGTTCTAAATAACTAATTGAGAATAAATAATTGTAAAAAGAAGGTAGTTTGTTATCATTTATTTGTTCGCTTATATAACGAGATTCATTATTAAATTTTGTTCTTTTGTCATTCTCTAAATTATTTATAATAGCTTTTAAAAATTCTGTAATTCCTTCTTTTGACTGAATATTATAACTTGTTATTAATTCTTCAATTCTTTTTCTACCATCATCTATTTGAAAAAATGACCCTTTTTTGTTTTGGTTAATATAAGATAAAAACTCTTTAATAAAATTAGTCATCAATTTTAATGCAACATCAATATTGATATCGTAGTCTCCAAGTATTTGTTTATAATCGTTGATTTCACCATCTACAGATGTTTTTAATTTGTTGTAAATATCAAGAAGTTCTAATTTCTTGTTAAGAATATCTATTGCTTTTTCTATATGTAATTCTCTTTTTTTGTTAATTAATATAAGTAGCTCATTATCAATGTATTTTATTTCATTTTTATACCAATTTATAGTTTGAGGTAAATCTTCTTTCCCTTCAATAGACAGTTTATTATTTTCCCATTTTTTTAGATTTTCCAAATAATCTTGATATTTCTTATAAGGTTCGGATAATTTCCCTTTTAGTTTCGCTATATCTTTTTCTAATACATCTAATTTTACGATTAAACTATTTAAAATTAGTTGAGTTCGTTCCTCTAACGAGTATTTAGTTTCAATTTCATTTGCGGATAATACTACCTTTGATGTATCCTTAAATTCTTTTTTCTTTTTCTCAATAACTTTATTTAGTTCTGATAAATCTATCTCATATTTTAAAAGCTTGTTTACATTTAAATTGTATTTTTTTAATGCTTCTTTTTTTGTAGATAGAAATGTTTTAATTTCATTTTCAAAACGTACAAAATCACGATTAAAAACGTCTAATTCTTCAATTTCTTGTTTTAATATAACTACTCTATCTTTTTTTTGTGAAATATTTGAAATTAATTCTTCAATTATCTTATTTTTGTCGTTGATTTGGTCTGATATTTCCTTATTATATTCTTGCGTGTCTTTATCAAGTTCAGGGTTTTTTACTTCGGGTGGCTTATTTTTTAAATGTTCTTCTAATTCCTTTTTCTTAATCGCTAATTCTTTGACAAGTTTGTCCTTATAGGCAGGATGCATTTTATTTTCAAGTTCTATTAATTCTTCATTAATCTTATCTATTTCATCAATTATTAATTCAACATCTTTATTGATGCCTTCCTTTTTATATCTTATTAATTCTTCAAAAGAGTTTTTGCCTAATTTTTCTACTTCTGGTAAATATGAAAATACAATATCTTCAAGTGTTTTTTGGAAATCGTAATTATCAAGATTATTTGTTAGTCTTTCAAAGAAATTTTGAGGTAAATAGCGAATTCTCTCTGGTGCATTATAATCTACATCAGAAAGTAAATTTTTAGGTGTAATTTCTCCACTTGCCCATTCTAAATTTGCTTTGAAATGTCTTGCTAAATTATTTTTTAAAAAACGTTTTTTATTTAAAAAAGAAAAATCATTATAATGATGTGAATTTCCACATAATCCAATTATATCAGTCAACGCACTTTTACCACTACCTTTATTTCCAATTATAGCGACCATCCCATAATTGATTGGGACTTTAATATTTTTAAACCAAATCCCTTTACTTTCATCATATCCTTCTTCGTGTATTACTTCAATACTTTTGATAAATCTTGTTCTATTTGAAATTACTCTTACAAGTAATTCAGGTTTCTTACCAATAAATACTCTATCTTCCGGTTCATAAATTATTTGCTTTAAACCCTCAAATGTAGGATCGACTTTTATCCAACAGAAATTTCCTGATTTGTCAGGTTTGAAAGTATCTATTAATGATCTCGCGTCACTACCAAGAGTAAATGCAAAATTTGATTTCAATTGATCATTTCCTAAAATATATTCTTCTGTTTTTGTTACTGAGGAATTATTTTTAGATTGTAAAATATTAAAATCCACATAATTAAATTGATCTGCAAGGTGAGTTCTATCAGTCTTTCCTCTTTCTTGAAAAAGACCTTTAGTCGAATTACAATGTGGATAAATAAATATAGCACCAATAGTGTTTATTTCATCAATTACATCTGTATAGCTTTTATCACTTACTGTTAATTTACTATTTGTTTTTTTGTTATCAATATTAATTTTTGATAAAAAAGTTTTAATACCTTCTGAATAAGAGCTTTTTTCATAAGGGATTTCTCCAAACAAAACAATAAAATGAATACCTTGAACGTTTATTTCAACTCCAGGGATAATTTTTGTTTTAGTATTCACAGATTCTTTTAAAAGTGAATCTATTAAATATGGGTGTTCATAATTATGGTCTGTAATACAAACTGCTCCTGTATCTGAATTAAAAATATCTAAAAAAGTTAAAAATATATTTGCATAATTTTTTGCTCTTTTTTTTTCGTTATCAACAGTGTCCGAAAAAAAATAATATTTCGAATCATACTTAATTACTAAATCTTCTGAACCAACTTTTTTACATAATTCTTCCCATTTTGTTGGATAAGTTTTTTTTAATTCTTCATAATATGTATTTATTGATTTATAATTGTCATCAGTAATTGTTTGGACTTGCAAATCCCATTTTCTCCATTCTGAACCTTTTGGATATTTCTGCATATTATGCTCCCCAAACTCTCGCAATTCTGTCTTTTATCTTCTGCTCAAATATTTCAATTAACTCTTTATTAGCATTTACCAATTCTTTTTCTTTTTTTATTTCAATAATCCGAAATTAACTTATATTTAAATCCTTGCTGAATTTGGTTTTTTACACTTTTGTTGTCAAACAAAAAACTTTATTTCAATTAAATTTATTAAAAATAATTACTCAGTTTGTCACAAAGTCAGGGTAAAATTTTATTACATTATCACAAAGTAAGGGTAATATTTACAAAGCTTGTCACAAAGTCAGGGTAAATTATGTATTTTCTGTCACAAAGAACTTAAATTTTCGGAAAGCTATCGAGGTGAAAACTAATCAAAACATCGAAAAACAGCCAAAATCTTTCTTTTGTAGCAATTCATTAATTTCTTCTAAATCTAAATATTCCGGATCAAAATCTTCTTCAAGCCAATCCATCATAGATTCGTAATCCGGGTGTTTGGGATTTTTGATTATTTCCAGTAAATTATAATATCCCCAAATTCCACCGCAATCTTCAGGTGGACAATTTTTCTTTCCGGCAGTACAAACAGGATAATTCTGATTTTTATCAAAAGGTAAGATTTTCTCCAGAACAATTTTATGTCTCCAGCTATCGCCAAAATCATATTCGTAATAACAAGTATCTCTTTCTTCAAACAAAAATTCTTTAAGCTGAATATCAGTGTAATCAATCGTTTCATAATACTCTTGTTCTGCAGGTTCACAAAAATACTGTCCGTTTTTATCAAATTGATGTAAATGTGAATTCGTCCAGCCCATCACTGTCTGGATAATTTTATGTAAATCAGGTAATTTAACATTTGATTCCACTAAAAATCTTCTCCAGATTGGTGGTTTGGAATCATTTAAAGTAATTTTAATTTGAAAAATTTCTTTTTTAAATTTCATGTTTTAATACTCCTTTATTTTTTATTTTAAAGGGTTCTGCATAATTAACATTAAACCACTAAAGTGGTTAAGCACGGGATTGTATTACATTTATTCCCACAGTTGAAACTGTGGGTTAATGATTTGCCAGATATTGAATTAACCCACAACTTTTTAACCCGTGAAATCCGAAGGATATTTCTCTGGGTTAGTTGTGGGAAATAAACAAACCTACAAATGAAAATTTCAACCATTTTAATGGTTTCTGAAATTTTAACCAATTCTGCAGAACTCATATTTATTTTACAATTTATCCGTGAAAATCCGTGAGCAAAATAATCTTATCCTGCCCACCCAAACTTCTTCAAATCTATCTTCCCCATCTTATCAAAAACAACTCCTTCAGCTTCCAGGATTGCTTTCTGTTCATCATAACCTTCCGGAAAACTAATCTTACCTTTGCTATTAATCACTCGCTGCCAGGGGACATCATCTTCTGCAGAAACCGAGTGCATTGCATAACCCACAACTCGCGGGGAGCATCCAACAAGATGAGCGATTTGTCCGTAAGTTGCCACACTGCCGGCTGGAATCAAGTTTACAATTTCGAAAATTCGGTCGTATAAATTTGTTTTTTTCGATGATTTCATTATCTTAATCCATCTTTAAAATTGAAAATTGTGCCTGGATATTCAGGGCTGGAAGTCTGGTATTTTTTCAGGATTCTATTAAACGTTTTCTGCGATGGATTCAGATGAGAAAAATCGATGAGAAACCTTCTAAAACCAGCTTTGAAAAGTTTATTCTTATGCTGTAAAACCGAAACAGGAATCTCAGGAACAATTACCGTAATTCCATCACGCACAATTTTTTGATAATTAAAATCTCTATCTTTAAAACTTTGAGCTGTTGCCTGCCCCGTAGGAAAGTATGACCGTATCGGGGTGTCTTGGTGGTTAAGAAAAACAGGCATTCGCGAATAAAAAAGTTCGGGAACAAAAAACAAAGGAACAATTCCTTTCCTGTCTTTGCCAAAAGTTAAGTTCTGAAAATCGTTTTCCAAAGGATAAACATAAGACCAGATTTTTTCTTCCTTTAAAAACTGGATTGAGGAATCATTGAAAATATAAACATTTTCATTTGTATAAATTTTTGCTTTTTTGAAAAATGAAATAATCTTTTTCTGGGAAATATGACTGAGCATAAAGTTTGTAATCCCAATTCTATAAAAGCTTTTACACATTTTTTGATAAAATTCAATATCATCTTCTGAAATGAATTTTGGCAGTTCTATTATCAATTTATGAATATTTCTTTTTAAGAATGGATTTCTCAAGTCAATTTCCTGGCATTCCTGTTTTGTCAGGTTTAGAATGAGAAAATCAATTTTATCAAAGAAAATCTTTCTGAGCCATCTCAGAGAATTAATGCGAACGAATAACTGCTCATAATTTAAGATTTGTTTTGAACCGATTTTTCCTAAAATATTTTCCCTTTTTTGTTCAGGGAAGTGCAACTTCACTCTTTTCCCTTCTAAAGTAAATCGGTTCTTGAATCTCTTCTCAGCAAGTCCGATAAGAAAAACCTTATCACCTCTTTGAAAATTGTTTTCAGTCTTGATTGTAACTCTTTCTCCAATATCTAATTTCTCTTTTTTTCCTTCCTCTTTCTCCAATAAAAATCCCTTTATTTTAATAATTTTTGAATCAGCCCCACTTTTCGGAAGGATTCTAATTCTATTTCTAATTTGCAGGGGGTGAAGAGTTTTAAAAGAAAATTTATCATCAGAACTATTGATTATTTCTCCAATAAAAATTCCAGTATAAGGATTTTCAGCAATTGCTTTGGAAATATTATTCCCGAAAAAATATGAAGTCTTTTCTCTTCCAAAATCAAATTTGAGGATTTCTTTTGCTTCCTCAATTCTGTTCGGATCATCAATAACCATTCTATAAGCTCTCGCCACCTGATAAACATATTCTGCAGACCTCATCCTGCCTTCAATTTTTATTGCTTTGATATTTAGCTTCATAATTTCAGGTAGAATCTCAATTAATTGCAAATCCTTCAGGCTGAAAAAATAACCGGATTTTTCTGAAGAGTGATAGATTCTACGACACGGCTGTCTGCACAAACCACGATTAGCACTCATCCCTCCCAGAAAACTACTGAAAAGACACACTCCTGAAAAGGAATAACATAAAGCTCCATGAGCGAAGATTTCCAGCTCAATTCCTGTTTTTCTGCTTATTTTTTTTAGTTCAGAAAAAGTCAGTTCCCGAGCCATAATAATTCGTTCAAATTCTTTTTCATAAAGATAATCTGCACAAATAGAATTATGTGTTTTCATCTGGGTGCTGGCATGAATTTTGAGTTTTGGAAAGTATTTTTTGATCAAATAAAAAACTCCCCAATCTTGAATTATGATTGCTGAAATTGTTGTTTGGGATAGTATAAAGAGAGTATCAAGTAATTCGGGAAGTTCAGAATTTTTGATAAGAGTATTGAGTGTAAAAAAAACCTTTATCTTCTTTTTTTCTGATTCTTTCAAAATAGATTGTAATTGATTGATGGTGAAATTTGCTGCTCTTCCTCGTGCATTAAATTTTCTCAAACCCAGGTAAACAGCTTCTGCTCCGCCTTCTATAGCGGCATAAAATGATTCTGTAGTACCGACAGGGAGAAGAAGTTCTGGTTTCATTTTACAAAGTCTTTAGCAAAACAACCGCAGTAGCTGTAATTCCTTTTTCATTCCCGCTGATACCCAATCCTTCTTCAGTTGTTGCTTTGATGGAAATATTTGCAAGTTCTGTATGCAGGTCCTCAGAAATATTATTTCTCATTTGGAGGATGTATTTTTGAAGTTTTGGCTTCTGTGCACAAATAGTTGCATCAAGGTTTCCAATTTCAAATCCAGCTTTATCAAGCTTTTTGTAGGTTTCTCTGAGAAGAACTCTGCTATCAATATCTTTATATTTTTCATCCGAATCCGGGAAATGCTGACCAATGTCGCCTGCTGCCAAAGCTCCCAAAATAGCGTCTATAATTGCATGAATCAGCACATCTGCGTCGGAATGACCGATTAATCCTTTTTCAAATGGGATGTTAACTCCACCTAAGATTAATTTTCTGTTCTTTACTAATTTATGCACATCATAACCATATCCAATTCTCATGATTACTCCCTTTTTTATTACCCGCTAAATACGCCAAACAACACGAAATATTTTTTATCTGTTATAATCTACTAAATACGCGAAATTTATTATTTCTCTTTTACCCAGTTCAACTAATTCAACCAGTTCAACCAATTCAGTATCCAACCATTGCGAAGGTCAAGAAAAGCAAGGAATCCAACAACCATTCGCAAGGTTTTTCTCCAATTCAACTACTCAAACAAATTATTTTCAATAATATTTTTTGCAATTTCAAAATCAATTTTAGTAGTTATCTTCAAATTAAACGCTTCGCTTTCATAGACAGAAACAAGATGACCATAATGCTCTAATATTGCAGCATCATCCGTAAAATATAATTCTTCGATTTTTGCTTTTTCGTGCAAAGTCTTTATTAGTTTATAATCAAACACTTGAGGTGTGAGCGCATTTGCCAGATTTTCTCTATTAACAGTTTTAATAATGTGCTCATTCTTAATTTCTTTTATAGTATTTTTTATTTTTGAAATCGGAATTACAGCTTTGGAATATAAGGCTATTTTTATTAAATCTGAAATTTCTTTTTCCGAAACAAAAGGACGAACACCATCATGAATTAAGACAATATTTGTTTTAGGATGGCAGGCATGAATAGCATTGCAAACCGAGTCCTGTCGCTCGGGTCCTCCTGGTACAACAGAAACATTCGAAAAAGAAAATTCGGAATAAATTTGATCTTGATAAATCTTGATGTCCTCTCTTGGCAAGACAATGATAATTTCATCTATTTGGGAATGTTTCGCAAAATTATCAATTGTCCAAAACAAGAGTGGTCTTTTCTTAATGCACAGGAATTGTTTTTTTATTTCAGTTTTCAGGCGTTTTCCTTTTCCACCTGCTGTGATTATTGCTACGATATATGGTTTCATATTTCTCCTTGTCAAATTTTAGGATTTTAAAAGCTCTTGGAGATGTCAAGAAAAACTGAATGAATCGATGATTAAACTAATTTCGTTATTTACAAAAAATTAAGCCTTCCGAAAATTCGAAAGGCTTAATCAAAATCTTTTTCAGGTTATTAGAAACCGTATCCCAAACCTAAACTAACAGCAAGAATATCCATCTTGTGCACACCAGGCATATTATGTCCCGATGCTTTGATATTTCTATCTGATCCGAATAGATATTCAGCTCCAAAATCTACATCAAAATTATTGATTTTGTAACAGAATCCACCCGTTACAGCCGAATAAGTTTGTGACGGAAATAAGATGGTCAGCGTTTCATCCGGTGCTGGGGCAGGATCCCAATACCAACCATGAAGAATAGTTAATTTCTCATTCAATTCGTATGCAAGTCCCAAACGAATTTGAGTTGCATCTATCCATTCCAAATGCATTTTTTGGATTGTTGTTCCACCATATGCTGCAGGTAATTTAATTTCAGCATCCAATTCTTCTAAGGTGGACCATTGGCTATATTGAGCATCAAACGTAAGAGTTAATTTTTCATTTGCTTTAACAGCGAAACCTGCACCGAGCCACATGGGCCATTCGATATCAATCGAACCATCAACAACATCAAGACCTGGCAAATCAATATCTGCATCACCTTCAAATTCTACATTTACAGGACTTCTGTAAGTAAGCCCAAAAGTAACAATATCGCTCATTTTATACATCAATCCAACCGATGCGCCATAACCCAATCCTGCAATATCAAATGCGGTTTGTGTATCCAGCATGCCGTCTTTCGGAACACCATATGCTTCTAGAATATTGATCTTGTCTTCACCGCGTTTTAATTCCAACATTCCATAATAAACATTTGCTGCAACACCAATAGAAAGATTTTCAGAAAGTTGATAAGAAATTGCCGGGCTAATGTTTATTACTCCGATCTTACTCATCCATTCGTAAGTTTTTCCATAATAAGGATTGTTAACCTTGAATGCTCCCAAATCAACAGAATCCGGACCGGAGAAAGCAACTAAATCCGCTCCATCCCATTCTGTACCGAGTCCTGCCGGAACATAAACTCCGAATCCTAACCCAATTTTACCAAGATTGTAATTAATAAAAAGATTTGGACTTGGATAATGATTCATTTCTGTTTCAGCTTCAATACCATAAGCATCCAGTTCATAAGAACCAAGTGGAATGATGTCTGTGCCGGCAAACATGATGCTGTTGCTCTGTCCTGCCAAACCGGCGGGATTCCAGTAAATAGCAGAACCATCATCAGCTAATCCTACAAAGGCGCCACCCATGCCCAAAGCTTTTGCTCCGATACTATTTAAACTCAGTCCGTTCGCAAAAGCATTGGCTACGAAAACAACAGAAAGTAAACAAGTCAATAATAGAATTTTCTTCATAAACCCTCCTTTTTTGATTTTGAAAAAAATTGATAGTGTAAAAAACTTTTTGAAATAATTTTTGTAAAGATTTTTATTTATTTTGCTGTTCTATAATGTCGTTTTCTTGTTGAAGTTAAACGAAAAAAGGACGAGTTTCCCCGTCCTTTTGTATGTTTCAATCTTTTTAATGATCACACAAATTTTCACCTGTTCTCAGTTCTTTATCCAAATATTTTTGGACAAGTTCTTTTGGTGAATCTGCTTGAACTCCAACACAGACTTCAATATTATTCTGTATGAAAAGTGATTGAGCTCTCATTCCCATTCCGCCGGCAATGATAATATCAACACCGTGACTGCTTAAAAATCTGGGGAAAGAGCCGGGTTCATGTCCGGGTGGATCAAGATAATCTTCTTTTACGATTTTATTATCTTCTACTTCGACAATAGCAAATTTCCGGCAATGTCCAAAATGTGCACAGAGTTCTCCATTTGCTGTTGGTATTGCGAATATTTTTTTCATTTTTTCACCTCTACTTTATTAATAATTTTTTCTGCAATCTGTTTCATCTCTTTTGCTGCTTCTGCCTGGTTGTAATCATAAATATAAGGTCTTCCAATATCAGAAGTTTTTACAATATTAGTATCAAAGGGAATTTTTCCTAAGATATCAATACCAAAATCTACAGCTGCTTTTTGTGCTCCTTTTCCCTGGAAAAGCTCAATTTTTTTCCCGCAATGAGGACATGGAAATCCACTCATATTTTCAATAATACCCAAAACAGGAACTGAAAGCTTTCGAGAAAATTTTATGGTTTTGCGAGCATCCAGAAATGCCACATCCTGAGGAGTGGAAACAATAATCGAACCATCTACATCCTTAATAATTTGAATTACTGATAACGGCTCATCTCCGGTTCCGGGAGGACTGTCAACAATCATATAATCAAGTTCGGGCCACTCAATATCCTGCAGGAATTGTTTTATAACATTCATTTTCATGGGTCCTCTCCAGATAACAGGATCGTCTGAATCTGGAATCAGAGATGCGATTGTTAAAGCGTACAAGTTATCATAAACTTTTATTGGTGCAGCACGTTTGTTTGAAACACTTAATCCCTTTCCCTCAATTCCTAACATTTTGGCGATGGAAGGTCCATGAATATCAATATCTAATATTCCCACTTTTTTACCTTGAAGGGCTAATCCATAAGCAAGATTAACTGCTACAGTGCTTTTGCCAACACCACCTTTTCCGCTTATGATCACAATCTTGTGTTTGATTCTTCCCAAATTTTCTGCGAGCATCTTTTCGGCTTCTTTCTTGATTGTTTCATTTTCATTCATTTTTTTATCTCTCCTTTTAATTCTTAAAATTTCCTTTTAAAATAATATCTCCATCATCAACGCCTAAATCATTAGCAATAAACCAGCATTTTGTTTTTAATAAGAAAAATATCGGATACTTTTCATTTGAAAGACCCTCATAATTCCCTTGACCCTTGCTAATTATGAATTCTGCTTTCTCAAACAGATTTTTAATTTCATGATTGCATGTTTTCAGAATCAGTCCGGGAGCACTCGTTTTGGAAGAAACTATGTTTGCAACTTTATCAATCCCTGCCTGAACAGCATCTTCATAAGTGACATCATTAATTACCGGTACACTTCTTACCACATATGTAACAGGTCTTTTCATTTCTTCTATCAAAATCCTGTCAAAAACAGCTTCTCCTGCATTATCACCAATATATAAAATCTTTTTTGAATGAGCCAGAAGTTCCTTAAATTTTTTGTAGTTAAATATGGCAAATTTTTTTCTAAGAATTTCATTAATTTCTTTGTTAATATCAAATTTTTTATTTACCCCAAAATCTATAACATTACCTGCAATTGCAAATCTTATGGCTGTGAGCAGTCTGTCGTTCGACTCCTCTATTTTTTCTTTTAAGGATGGATACAATGAAAGCGCTTCTTTGATATTCTTTTGTTTTATTTTTTGATAAGGATTGAATTCACCGCTGATTTCTCTAATTTTCCGGTAAATGATATCACCTGTTTCCGGTGGAGTGTTTTCCAAAGGGATGTCCTTAACCATCATTCCTACTTCATCCAATATTCTCTTGAGCTTCATCTCGTTATTGGTTACCATTCGTCCTGCTCGCAGTGCTTGATTTAAGAAGCAAGGAAGACAATCAAGATATGTTTTCATTAAGTATTTCCTCAAAATGAAAAATTAATAAATTCTTAATTTTCCATTTTTAAAAGCATCATAAGCTTCTTTCACAGTCATATTCCCAGCGCCAATGTAAATTGTAATATTAGAATTCTGTAATACTCTTGCTGCATTCCCTCCGGGACCATTTCCGGTAATGAGGATATCCGGCTTAAATTCAAACATCTTCTGTGCGGTTTGCGGACCTGCACCATGAGCTACATCTGCAATTGCTGTGTTATCGTATGATGTTAATTCATCTTTGTCTTCATCGAAAATAATGAAATACTCTGTTCTTCCAAAACGAGGATCCATTTTTGAATCCCAGTCCAATCCTGTTGTTGTAAAAATAATTTTCATTTTTTACTCCTTTTTTTTTAATGAATTCTGCAAAAACACTATTCACTTGTCATTCCCAACTTGATTGGGAATCTATAATCATTTATTTCTGCTGGATTCCCGTTTGCACGGGAATGACACTCGTCTTGGTGAAACAAGCCATAGCCAAAGGTCAGGTAAATTTTTCTATATTTTACAGAACTCATTTTTTGGAAATAATCTGCTTAATTTGATTCCAACTTATTTCTAACAGCATCTTTATGTCATCATTAAATTCAGTAATGGTTTTTCCTTCAATCATAGCTTTAGTAAAACTGTCATCATACGGAAGTGAGGAAAGTAAACTTATTTTGTTTGTCCTCATAAAATCCTGAATTTCTTGTGAAATGTTTTCATTCAAATCAGATTTATTTAAGATGCAAACAGTTTGAATTTTAAACTGATCTACAAGCTCATAAACACGTCTTAAATCGTGGAACGCAGAAATCGTGGGTTCTGTTACAAATACCACTAAATCCGCACCGGAAAGCGAAGAAATCACCGGACAACCAATTCCGGGTGAACCATCCACTAAAACAAATTCTTTCTGATATTTCTCAGCTAATTTCTTAGCTTCGTTCTTCACTTTTGCAACGAGCTTTCCAGAGTTTTCAGCTCCAATATTCAACCTTGCATGAACCATTTTGTTATTCATTCTGGTATTGGAAATATAGCATTTCCCCACATTTTGTTCTTTCATAAGAATTGCATCTGTAGGACAAATATGACAGCAGTATCCGCATCCTTCGCAATCGAGAGGATTAACAATGTATTGCGAATTTGTTTTTGGGATAGCATCAAAACGACATACTTCCGCACATTTTCCACACTTTACACATTTGTCCTGATCGATTTCAGCCAGAACTCCACTGTGAAAATCTTCTGACTTTTCATAATCCGGCTGGAGAAGAAGATGCATATCTGCTGCATCAACATCACAATCTGCAACTACAATATCTTCATTAGCAAGAAATGCAAACGAAGCAGTAATGCTGGTTTTGCCTGTTCCGCCTTTACCTGAGATTACGACTATTTCCTTCATATTAGGCTTCCCTCAAAAACAGGTAATCAGAAATTTTTTCTAATTGAAATCTAAATTCAGAATTATCTTTATAAATGAGTTTTCCTTGAGAATAAAGTTCAGCGATTTTCCTGTCATTACTGATTCTTGCTAAAATATCGATTTTTTCTTTCCTGCAATAATCTATCACATCATCATTTCCAATCCCATAACGATTTATGACAACACCGGTTTTATTGCCGAGTTCCCGCATTGTCTCTACTGCCAGCTTCAGATCATACAAACCAAAAGGTGTGGGTTCGGTTACTAGAATTACGAAATCAGCATTTTTTGTTGCTTCTATTACCGGACAGGAAGTTCCTGGTGGAGAATCAAATATTTTAATTACTTTTTTCTGAAATTGTTCATCTACATATTTTTTAGTTTGAGAAATGAGCGGAACTGCCTGTTCCTGACCAACATCGAGTTTGCTTTCCACAAAATTCAGACTATTCGTTTTATAGTGTTTCAGGGCTCCGATTTTTTCCGGTTGCATCGGTAATGATTTTGTAGAACACAATTCCGAGCAAGCATAACAACTATGGCATAATTTTGAGAAAACCATGACATGGTCCGGCAGTTTTATGATAGCATTAAAATTGCATACTTTCTGGCAATTTCCGCAAAGAATACAATTTTCTTTCTCCCATTTCGGAACCATCTTAAACTTATCGGTTTGAAAGAATAACTCTCCTTTGATGAATAATCCTGAATTTGGTTCTTCCACATCCAAATCAACTAGAACAGTTTCACGACTTTCTGATAAGAAGCTTGCTAAATTCGTTGCTAAGGTAGTTTTTCCGGTTCCACCTTTTCCGCTGGCAATTGCTATCTTCATTTATTTATCTCTTTTGTTAGCCGCTAAGAACGCGAAGAAACGCTAAGTGTATCACAAACAATCCTGCTTATGCAACGAAACAAACAAGATTGTTTGTTATACACTTGACTTGACACGACTATCATTCAGTAATTCTTCACGGATCATTGTGGTTCCACATTGGGGGCATTTCTGGTTTGTGCAGGGAACTCCCTGCTGGTGAGCTATTTTAGCTCCGCATTTTGCACATACACAATAACCACCAATGCTGTATCCTGCACCACTGTTTCGACCTCTACCTCCGCCACGACCGAGACCCTGACCGGAACCTTGTCCCATTCCTCTACCAAGACCGCGTCCGGTTCCTGTGTTTCTATTATTCATCCTTTCCCTCGCTTTCTAAAACTTCAAATTCAGGTTGAATTAATTTTGGTTTATCTTTTTCTTTTATTTGCTTTGGTTTGAAAATATTTCCGGTTAGTTTTTTAATTTTGCTATTCGGACCACTTAAATCTTTAATAACAGCTCCGGCAATAGCTGTAATAATAGTTCCCCAAATAGAACCTTTCGATATTTTTCTGTTCCCGAAACAGCGTCCTAAACCTCTTCCTGTCATCGGACCGAGTCCGTCTGGTCCTGTTCCGTCTCCTCTTGGCATAAAAACCTCCATGTTTGTTAAAAAAAGTATACCAGCGGAATATCCGCTGGTATATGAGAAGTTATTTCTCCTCTTTTGACAGTTCTGCGAGCCTGGTTTCGAGAGTCTTTAATTGCTCTCCAATGATTTTGATTTCATTTTCTATAAGAGTTTTCTCAGATACTTGTGGATAATATTCTGGTGGGGAATAATAAGGTCTTTGATTATATCCAAAATTAGATTCAACTCCACCCCTGAATCCTCTACCCAAACGTTGTCCTCGTCCCATTCTTCTTCCATAACCAGCACCACCACGCGGAATACCTCTGTAAAATCCCGGGCTATCATAACCTGCACAATAACCCAGTCCGCGTCCTGTCATTTGTCCCATTCCGTCAGGACCTGTTCTGTCACCTCTTGGCATAATTACCTCCTTCCTCTATGTCGTCCTCTGCAACAATTTCCATGACCGAATCCTCCTGCGAGATCAAGTAAATTTGCTGATCCGCAAACAGGACACTTGGTCATCTCATCTTCAAAACTTGTTTTGAACATATGACCACAATCAAGACATCTGATAAGATTGCCTCGAAAATGTATATTCCCACCTTCGATTATTAATTCCTTTCCTTCAACCATAAATTCCGCTACTTTTTTCCTGGCTTTTTCTACTAAACGAGTAAACGTAGAGCGTGAAATCTCCATTTCTTCAGCAGCCTCAGAATGCTCCATTCCCAGATAATCAGCCAACCTGATTGCTTCGTATTCATCTAAAGTTAAAAAAATCTGAGCTAATGAAGAAGCTCTAACTCCCACTGGCTTGAAATTAACAAAAACAGGTGGATTATGAACTATTCTCTCTTTCTTAGGACGCGACATATTTATTCTCCTAATTAATTTACAAAGACAATATAATGCACATATGTGCAAAAGTCAAGCGAAATTTTTCGCTTTCCTGAGTCAAACAAAACAATAAGAAACATAACTCTTTATGAATAAAAAGATTATTGACAAACTTGAGAACTCGATTTCTTTTGGATTAGTTTCTCAATAATTTTCAAGGAGCATAGAATTATGAAAAACTTAATATTTTCAATAGTTGCTTTGATGCTTATTGTCAGAATTTTACCAGCAGATGAAAACATTAAAGAATTCACAATCCAGAATTATCATACCCAGAAAATCATCAAATCCCCAATAAATGAAAACTTATGGCTAATTGATCAAAACAAATCCTCTTATGAATTCGATATTAGTAAAGGTGAATTGCGAAACTTAGCAGAAACAATTGGAGATTTTGCAGTCGGATTAAATAAAATGAACATCACCGATGAGTATGATCCTAATTTGGTATGGCTGGGGAATTTTAAGAAAGGTGTATTCTGTTTTGACAAATCGGTTAATAATTTCGTAATCTTTTCTAAACAAAAATACTTTAACGATGAATCCATATCAATCATTAAACCGGACAGAAATCGGGTTTGGATCGGCACAACGAAAAGTCTTTATTATTTTGAAAGATCGAATTCTGAAATAATAAAAACTCCTTTTCAGAAAGAAATTTGGATTCATAGTATAAGATTGGAAAATGAAAATATCATTATTAATAATCAATTTGAATACGATCCATTACTGGAAACAACCACAGAAATTCGTGATTTAAGGGGATATAAATTTGATCGAGTCTCAGAATTCCAAGAATATGGTGACGTCATGTTCTTTCTCGATGATAGAAAATCAGTTTTCATTGGCAAAGATAATAAACCATATATCATAAATTCGAGAATTCCCTATTGGAATATGGTTATCGATGAGAATACAATCTGGTTTCCGTCTAAGGGAGGATTGTTAAAAAAGTTGAACTTGAACGATCAAAGTGAGGAATTGATCAAAGTTGGAAATATCCATAACCTTTTTAATGATGATGAATGCCTCTGGTTTTTTGACGAATTTGGTTTGGGCAAGATAAATAAAAAAGATCACAAAGTCTTCAAATCCGATATTTCCTTTCCCATCGTTCGAAGCTTTTATGCAAATGAAAAAAACATTTGGATCGGAATAAATAATGGTGTAATTCAAATCAGTAAAAAGTATTTGGATTCTGTAATGATACCGAGAGAGCAGATTGCACATATCGAGCAAACGATTGATACAAAAAGAAAAAAACTGAAAAAAGAAAAAGATCCTATCAAATTTGTGAATGGCTTTTTTGAAATGCAAAACCTTACAACTTCCCACAAAATTATCGGTCATTTAGCCAGGAGACTGAAACATATTTTTGTGATTCGCGAGCAAGAACAGATAGAAAGATTTGAGAAAATTCTGGCAAATGAAACCGACCTCAAAATGAGAGAGGCAGTTTATTATGGTCTCATTTGTGGTTATTCATTAAATGGAGATCCGGAAAGTGCTTTATTAAATTATGAACAATTGAAAAAGCAAAATAAAGAAAGCTTGTTTCTTGAATTTATCTCAGATAGAGATTTGGCTAGATTAAATATTGGAAAACATCAGATAGATTCTTTGAGTGTCGTTTCTCTGAGTGAGCCAGCAAGACTTTATCATCTTGGTAAGATTTATTATGAAATGTCTATTTTAAGTTGGAATTATTGTGAAGTTGGCATCAATACCGATTTTCCTTTCAGTTTCTATAAACAAGTAATTGCTGAGCACCCAACCAGCGAATGGGCTGATAATGCAGAGTTTGAAATGCTACAATATAATGATTTCACATCACATGAAGGTGGTGATAATTCCCATAATTTGAGTTTAATTGATGAATATAAAAAATTCATTGAAAAATATCCGGATAGTGAATTGAACTTTAAAGTATTACATCGTATTTCCAATTTGTATTTCTACCTCGCTGAATCGTGGGAAGAAGTGAATATTCATCCTGAAGATCTTGGATATTTAGCTCATGCGAAATCTGTGGCAGAAAGTATTCCTGAAAGCTATGAGTTCTATGATGATATGAAAGAGTTGTTAAATAAAATTGAAACCTCATTAGATCTTTTGAGTTGGGATTTCCAGATCAGTTCCGATTTAAACTCATGTGCTCCTGGTGAAAATATTTATATCACTTTTTCACTGGAAAATATCCTGGAATATGAGCGAAAATTATTGATATGGAGCAATTACACATTGCCAAATTTTGGAGTAGTTATCAAGCATACAACATATAAAACTCCTAAATACTTCAAAAACAAACTCGCTTTTATTGAAGATGTTAGGATTAATGAAATAGAGGGAAACGGAATTGAAATAACTGTAGAATCTGCTGAAAAGTATTTTGAAAAATGAGATATTACTCGAAAGGTTGCCCATGCATTTTATAAATACTCAATTGGACATTATGACTTTTCTGAAAATGGATATTATGAAATTGTTGGTTATTTTGAAGTGAATGATAAATATACTTTGGTTTCGGAACCGATAATAATCAGAATCAAATCAGAAAACGATTAGTTGGTCTCTCCTAAAAGACCATCATTAACTTAATGATGAAATAACCAGTACAGACACTTTTGTATCAACCCGAGTCGGGTTCCCGAAACAAAGTTTTAAAAACTTCGAAAGTTTAAACAACAGATACTTTTCTACTATTTTTTCCTTCTCTCACGAAATATACATTGTATCAACTTTATTTTTCTTCTTCAGAAATTCTACCTGTTCTTCTAAAGTTTCAAACTGAGAAAGGTCTAATTCTTCAAACTCTTCCGGAGAAGTATTAGTGGTTCGCACCATTCCCTGAACAATCTCATCCAAACTTTCTTTGGGAATTTCAGGAGCACGCATTATCGAGCTTTTTTGAGGAACGCCATCCACAATCTTGAAATTGTAACTCACCATTTCCAGCATGCCATTGGTTTTCTCTTTTGTCATCATCCTGTATTCGAAATGATTTTGCCTGCCTGCAATGGGTCGGAAAAAAAATAATTTATAAAGTTTTTCACCTTCATTAATTCGCATTAAATACGGATCATGCTCGAGGGATGAAATCTTCTGTTTAGATTTTTTGGATTTCTTTTTCATTTGAAGTATTCTCCTTTCCCAAACTATTAAAGGGTTCTGCGAAATGAAAAAAGACTGTCTTTCTGAGGAAATC
>JABMPU010000096.1 GCA_013203665.1 Armatimonadota bacterium | reverse complement strand
CATCTAATCCATCCCAAATAACTGAAGTCTTATTTCTTATATCTGAAAACTGCTTTACTTTCTGTCCTTTTATATTGTAAATTTCGATCTTTGCGTTCTCCGCGTCTTTGCGAGAAATACTAAAAGAGATTGTAGTTTCGGGGGGATGCGTGGTAAATGGAGATTGCTGAAATACAAAAGTGTCTCCGCTCAGAAATCCAAGGATATCGAACCAGTCTCACTCTATAATAACATATTAGTTTTGCTTTATCAGAACTCAGGTCGACAAACAGAAACTGCTATGTAAAATACGTGCTAATTACTTTCCAGTTTTCGAAATAATTATATTCTTTATTATTTAATATCGCTGGATAAACTTTATCTGAACCCTGATGATCAGTTGCAGAAAAAGAAATCTGATGATCTATGCCAATATCTAAATTTTTAATTGATTCCATCTGAGTAATAAAATTTGATCTTGTAAGGTTTTCACTGGATCTGGTTAATCCTTCTACCAAAACCTTGGTAGCGAGATATCCTTCCAGACTCACATGACTCAATTCTGCATCCGGAGCATATCCTTTCAAATCATTTCTGGCATCCACTACTCCAGGCAGCAAACTGTATTCGGGAGGAACAACCTGAGTGATAATTTCTCCATCACCCTGTCCTGCATCATTCAAAATATCCAGAAGTTTGTGCGCACCAACAAAAGACACGTTCATATAAATAGGATTAAAGTGCTGTTTTTTTCCTTCGATAATGAATTTGGCACAGCTTCCGTAGGTTCCGACCATTACAATTGCATCAGGTTTTGTAGGTAGAATCTTGTCTAATCCCGCTTGAATATCAGAAGTATTTCTCTGGTAAGTTCCCCGGGAATGAATCTTTAATCCTCTTTTTGTTAATGAGTTATTCAGGCCTTCAAGCACAGTATATCCAAAAGGATCATCCTGGTAGAAACAGGAAATTTTGGTCATTCCAAGCTCGTCTACAACTCCTTTAATAAATTTTTCTACTTCGTCGTAGTAGCTGGCACGATAATGAAATATCTCTTTGACCAGCGGATGCCTTAACGGCTCAGCTCCGGTAAATGGTGCAACGAGCGGAATTTGTTTTTCAATAATAACTGGTTTGATTGCCATGGTGGTTGGTGTTCCCACGTTTCCGAATAAACAAAAAACTTTATCTTCATCGATCAATTTATAAGTATTCTCGATGCAGCGATCCGGCTCATATCCATCGTCATAGGCGATCAGTTTAATATTTCTGCCATTCACACCACCCAACTTGTTGATACGATTGAAATATGCCATTGCTCCATTTTTGAAGCTCATTCCCAAATAGTCTGAAGGACCGGATAAAACCGTGGACATCCCGATCAAGATCTCAGTGTCTGTTACTCCTGCATCGACTTGCTCCGTTACAATAACTTTCACTGCAATACCTCCTGTGTATTCCTATATTATTAAAATTCGGACAACAAACAAATATAACTGTATATTATTTAATTCTTTTGTATAACTAATTTTTGAGCAGCTTCAGTTGTCAAGTTGTAAAAAAAATCACAGATCCCACCGTTTTTTTTCAATCATTTAGATTCAGCTTCAATTGTTGTTTTTCAAGATAGTATTTCTTTGCTTTTCCCTTTGGATCCTCGTGATTAAAATCCCACTCATAACAACTACTACAATAAATACTATCTTTCTCATCTTTCCTCAAGCTAATTGCTAACCAGCTAATTGCTAATTTCTGCTTTCCTCTTTCACGCTTTCAAAATAATTTATTCCACTTCCTGTCAACTTTTTCTTAACTAAAAACTCTTTTCCCTATCTTCCTAACTACCTTTTAATTCCTCATTTACAATTCCAAATTCCTAATTGAATCCCTGTTCCCTTTACCCTAAAATGCTAATTGCTAACCGGCTAACTGCTAACCAGCTAATTCCTAATTCCTAATTAATAATTGTTCCCTTTTGTCTCACTTTTTTTTATATTGACTTAAATATCGTGAAAATTTAAAATTTTTCTATAAATTTATTATCTATTATTTCTTTAAAATTGGAGTCCAAAGTGTCAAAAAGCCCAGAAGAATCAATCGAAAAAAACATTTTGGAAAACTGCAGGTAAACTGCGTAAGAATATCGATTGAAAGTCAGTCTTGATAAGAATTTTAATCGAAGGATAAAAGAAATGACGAAGAAAGGTTGGGAGACACTTGATGTTCAAACATACGGACTATCATCAGATCTGTTTGTACCGATCGCTGCCAAAGATATCAATACTATTGAAAAATATGTCGGCACTATCATAATGCTTATTCCTGGTCGTAAACGACCTGCGAATGCGTTGGTTATTGAAGCTCACAGACCTAATCCAAATCCTCTTGTCCCTTTATGGAATCAACGCAAGGCTGATCAGTACTATTCACGCCTCCATCCTTTGAAACAGCTATGGGTTCATGTTGATTATACGGGCTATAGGAGAGCGTGGGAGCGGTTAGGCTTTGGTAAACTCTCCAGTGATGTATTCTTAGATCACATTCGTAATCGTGCAACTATACGACTTTGTGGTTATAGACGCCCTTTTCTAAGATTGTGTCCAGTATCAAGAGAAACGAATACAAGTGGTGGTTTGGACAAAGGTTCGGAGGGTATGGAAAAAACTGAGTTACGAAAATTAAAGCAGCAACCTTTGCATATTCAACAACGTACTGAACGATGTCTTGCCGCTCCTGTTGTGCTAGCTGATCCAATAGACCTTACTAAGATGCTTAACATCCCTCCTGGATTATATGAGTTACAAGGGGTCGCATCAATGCTTTTGAAGTTTTATACCGTAAAGGATTGATTCATTTAGCTATTGTAGCAGAGTTTTCGAATAATGAGTATGAAGGATTTTCTTGTTTCAGGATCTTTAATATTGTTCAGAAAAAAAGGATTGATCAGATAAAAAACAACAATTTAACTGATACAACTTTGTCTACTCCGAAAAGTGTAGAAAGTAAGTTTCATTATTAGTCACTTCGATTTGTTTTCTGCTTTATTTTCCGCAACAGTAGAAAATTCTGAATATCGAAATAATAAAAAATATAGACAAAATATATATATCTTTAAGTAAAAGATAGATATATAATTGTGAAGAATTTGAAGCTTTAAAGTAAAGGAGAAATTATGAAAGTTAAGATTTTTCGATCACCACAGTATGGATACATAGAGAAAGAAATAAATAATTGGATATCAGAGAATAGAATTGAAATAAAATTCATCAAACAATCTTTTGATTCAAAAGACAATCTTATCATTTCTGTCTGGTTTGAACCTGATCATAGCTCACCTTACAAGGATCGTAAGTAATCAATATTTAAAAGCTATAATCCCGGGAATTTTTATTTGCTTTATTGTTTTATGATATTAAGGTTTCACTATCCGCACACTTCCATCATCATGGTCAAAATTACCTGTGGAAAAATGTAACCAGGTTGGAGCATAATCACCACTCTCGATCACTGTGATAAAAGGAAACAATTCTCGATTGTCCAGGATCTGCTCACGAATCAGATCATAATTCTTTTTTCGTCTTGAATACTCATCCGTGACACACCGTTTGAACTTAACATCAGCAGTGTTCCAATCGCAATGAGAAGTCCCTGGACCCCAAAGCTTTTTCTTACTAACAATTATTAAAGGATTATTAATTTTCAGTTTTGAAGAAACAATATTAACCGGTCTTGCTCCAGCATGTTCAAATATCTGATCACCAAGCCAGGAGATCTTACCAAAACTCCAATTGTTAATGATCATCGTTCCGAACAAATTATGAAGCTGCTCTAGGGTTTTCAGAAATCTTGGATCAAACTTTCTCCAGAGAATCCAGAGTACTCTATTACTTCACCACCCCAATGATAATGCTGCATTATCAGGGGTGATTTTTTTTATGCTCATAAGTCAGTAAATACCATCAAAATAAGAGTCTCATTGTTCCAAGCCCTTTGGGAGAAAAATGTCTTCCTACTCTTTGTTCAGGTCGGATTGGAGCAATTTCCTCACATAAAATAAATATTTATTCGCTCCAGAGTCAAAACGGTTAGATTAAATTTATCATGACTGGTTCCCCTAAAATGCCAAACCAGGTGAAATTTTTTATTCATGGTTATCATGAAAACATACTGATAATCATCGTTGTATGCAATCTTCAAATGGAAAACTAACAAAGGAACTTTTATCACAGGATTGGCATACATTCTTACTCTCAATTTGGCAGGATTTTTTTTATGACAAACCAGTTTTTGTTTATTATGAGTTCTCTAACATCTTGATTCGCAAAGGATTAAATTTATCGCGACCGGTTCCTGCTATATGCCAGTCTTAGTGACAGTTTACACCATTCATAAAGAGTCGCTTTCAATAAAAGATATAACCATGCTTCTGCCCGGGAAAATTTACGATGTTTTTCCCAGATCCAATTATCCATTATCTTCTCATACACGTTTATGAAGCCATCGAACTCATACATTGCATCGGTACCTGCTTCCGGATTAGCCTGCATTTTATCGTAATTCAAGACCCGTATCCTGAGCTTTGAGGCGTCATGTTCAACCGATATCATGCCGGCATCTTTCAGTTTATCAAGAAATCTTCTGACTTTACTTCTGTGCCAGCGCCAGCCCTCTGCCCATTCATCCAGCGTTAAGAGGGCTTCGCCGCGCTTGCAGATATATTTCTGATTCCTGATTTTAGCAACACCATCCATAAAATTTACAGTGAGTATGATGTCGATCCACGCTTCGGCATTAGAGAAGACCCGTTTTTCCGTCCACAGCCAGTTTTTTTTAAACTTTCGATGGAGCCTTATTCGCTTGCCTTTTTCGTACATTTCGCTATCCTTTAGCCGTTTTCCAAGGCTTGAACGATTTTTTCTATGTCCGGCAATTCCTTTTTTATAAAACCTTTTTTTCTAAGCGTTTTAGTAAGCCATGCAAAACCTTTTCCAGTCAACAATGGCTTATTAAAAAAGTAACTTTCGTTATGGAAACGTTTTTCTACAATATGATTTACGATATACCCGCTATTTACATACTGTTGATACGGTAGATTCTTACGACCTTTTGATCCCATTAATATTCCCATATCTCGCAGAATGCTAAATATCCTATATGGACCTACTCCTATTTTCTTTGCATACGATTGCAGATCGATCATGTTTTTAACAAACATAAGATCGTATAAGGCTTGAACCTTCGGGGTCATTTTATTGATTATGTGTATTTTTCGCTGGTTTGACTCAATACTTTCTTCCAGTGCTACTGACTTCTCAGCTATAAGTTTTCTGTTCTTCAGGTTTTCTTCTGCCAGGTTTGCTGCTAATCGAAGTGCTTCCGGAAAAGTTGCCGGGACCATAATGCTCATGTTTTTCTTTATGAAATGCTGTGCCAGGACATCTTTGGCTTTTATTTGATATTCTTCAAGCCTGCTGGCTACTTCCGGATGACTTTTTAATAATCCCGGCGTGATAGAAATCTTCGCCAACCACAGCGGAAGATAACCTAACTCGATACATAAAACGTCTTGACGACCGCCTTTTGTAAGGAGAGGCATATTCGCTTCCCCTTTACTTAATACCCTGTCTTTACTAATATTACGACGCTGTCTTTCTATATGGGTCTTACTTAATCCAATCCCCTGGCAAATCCATTTTATTCCAACATATATTTTGCCAGTTTCCGGATGTTCATTCTTCATCGTGGGTGTGATTATAGTTTGGTTAACCATATGGGTAAATAATCCAATTCAACACATAAAACGTTTTAGTGCTCGCCTTTAGTAAGGTAACGGAAATTTTCTGCCCCTTCTGAAAGCACTTCATTGTTTCGTTTTTTTATATCTTTGGATATCGATTTGTTGTCCACATTTTGTAAGGAGGAGCATATTCGCTCCCCCTTTACTTAATACTCTGTCCTCATTAATATTGCGACGTTGTCTTTTTAGTCGAATCCCATATTATAGGTAGGCAACTTTCCGACAGCTTCGTCTCTTTTCTTGTCAATTAATTTGGCATAAATCTGAGTGTGTCTAATGTCAGTATGTCCAAGCAGCTTACTAATTGAGTAAATGTCAATATCACAAGTTAAACAAAGTGTAGCAAACGTATGTCTCCCCGAATGAAATGTTATATGCTTATCAATTCCAGCTTCCTTAATCCATCGTTTAATATGTTTATTTGTGGCATTATCAGCTAATAAATTAAATATATCTCCCTTTTCATTTGATGAATAATCTTTTTGATTTGATAAAAAATTTAATGCAGCCTCAGGTAATTCAAATCTCAAAGGTTTTTTTGTTTTGATCTGTCTAATATCCAGAATATTTTCATTGATATTATTCCACTTCAAATTCTTGACATCAGATAAACGTAATCCAGTAAAGCAACTGAATAAAAAAGCATTTCTAATATTCATCTTTTCAATAGGTGTATTTGCCAATTTTATAATTTCTTTTTTTGTCAGAAATTCTCGTATAATTTCTGGTTTGGAGTTTTTCACAAATGATGCCGGATTCTTATCTAAAAAATCCCTCATTACTGCAGTGTTTAAAACTTTCTTAAATACTGAAAAGTAAGTGCAGGCTGTGTTTTGAGAAACATTCTTTAAAAGATACTTCTGGAAATTTTCACAAAATACAATATTAATATCATCAAGCTTGATAAATCCTTTTGTAAATATTTTAAAATGTCTTAAAGCATTGTTCCAATTCCTTTTGGTATTTCCTTCTTTTTTTTGATCTTTTAGTGAGCTGAAAAATTCCACAACATTTATGTTTTTACTTTTCATTCTAATTTGATTTTTGTCACCATTGAGTTTGTGCTGAATATTGTAACTTCTCTGAATCTCACTTGCTTTTTCCAGAACTAATTTATCTTGATTTAATTTTGAGATTTTTCCGTTTAGAAATAAATCCGTTAAATTAATCGTCTGTCTGTTATTTTTCCTTCGGATTTCCAAATATAGAGAATAACCTGTTTTTGTTTTCCTGTATTTTATTTTATAAATACTTTTATTGTTATATTTCTGGATTTCTTCTTGTAACTTTTGTATCATAAAAACCTCCCAAATATTTTGAGTTACCAAAAACGTTGTCAAAACGTTGTCAAAACGTTGTCATATTTCATCAAAATTAATAAAAATAAAAACAACTTAATAAAATTTTTATCATTCATATTTCCTTTTATAATCAAACACGATGCAACTTAATCAAAGTAGATAAAACTTGTCAATAAATACATATATTGTTGTGGGTTCGAGTCCTACCGGGCGTGCCATTTTTTTTTCCACAGATTTCACGAATATCACGAATTTTCTTCTGATGCCATTTTACACCTGTCTTCGTTACACTACACCCCTGCAGGCTGATTAATTATGATTTGATATGATTTACTCTTTTTAATTAGAAAAAAATACTTTATATTTTTCATCATTTATCAGAGTGTATCAGCGTTAATCTGCGTCTAATTCTTTTTTCTTTTGTAACTAATTGACACTAAAATAGATAGATTGAAATAAAAAAAATCGTTATTTATCAAACGTTGTGAAAAACGTTGTGAAATTGATAGATTTTTTAACAATTTCTGGTTTTTTAAAGGTTAGTTTAAACAGTTTAAAATTCAAATAATGGAATTACTTAATTAAAATAAAAAAAAGGAAATGGTTAAATCGACTCCTGTGTTTAAATTCCTTCAAATATTACAAATGGAGCTTGCGATGTTTGTGGGTGCATTGTTAGCGTATGTGATTAGGGTTCAATAAATATTCTTAACCTGATATAGAAATTGCTTTGAAGTGTTCTGAATAACTGGAAATATTTGTATATGGGTCAAATAAACTACCTTTTTCTTTTATTCTTTTATTGTTTGAAAAAGTTTTAATTACAAAATTAAGAAAAATTATACCAATAATTACAAAAAATACAAATAACAAAATATTTGTAAATGTCAGAATATTGCCAAAAATATATTTAACATCAAATGTATAAAATAAATTATTATTTGTAGCTATGGGTAAAAAATGTAAAGGATAAATTACAAGACATAGGAGAGAAACATATAATAAATATATTGTTCTTCTTAAACTTATAAATACTTTTGATAAATTGTTTAGTTTATTATTATTAAGAGTGAATTGAGAAATTAGATTCTCAGATTTGAATTTATAATCTTGGATAATTTCACGTGTTGCTTTTGATAATTCACCCTTAAGTCGTAATTTTTCTCTCTTTTCATTCCATATTACTGGACCATCTCCTGATTTGGGATAACTATCTAAAAATACCGAAGGTGAATTTATAATAAGTTTAATTTGATCTAAAATGAGTTTATCTGATTTAAAAAGTTCTGGACAAAATCTATAGAGATGGTTTAGGATTTCATTATTAGTTTTATCCTTCAACTGATCACTTTTTATGAAGCTCCATATTAAGGGAGAAGACAAGAAAAAGTTATTATAGTACTTACTAAAATCGATAAGTCTAATTCTTTTCAATAAATCACGATAATTGATTTCCAACATATTAAATTCTTCTAAACAAATATCCAATTTGTTTTCCGAATCTATTTGCTTTGAGATTACAAAAGCTCCAATAATAGCAATTATTGCTGCACTACATTGTGGAAATGCGCTAAAAAACCAATTATAATCAAATGATGTTAAATCCATAACAAAACCTAAAATGGAAATTATTATCAATAACTATTAATAATTATGCTATACAATATCTACAGAGAAACTACCTGGTTCAGGTTCTAAATATTCAGAGAAAAAATCTTGAGCCGATTCATCACACGTTTCTTTAAAATCAATTTTCATATTTAAATCTTCAGCTTCTTCATAGGTGAAGGAAATACTTGGAATCGTTTTTTCAGGTTCATCATTTTTGTAGATCTGATAACGATAACCCTTGTCATCATTAAACACCCAGATTACAAACACAGTACCTTCGATTGGTATTTCTTTTAATTTTGTCATATAAATTTCCTTTATAATATTTCATACAAAAAAGGATTATAGATTCATCATAGTCAAGCTTTTTTTATCCATTTTTCACAAATTTGATCATTTCATATAGAAAACTCAAAAGGATTCCACCAATAACAATCCGTAAAATCCAGACTGGCATATTATCTAATTTTAATGGATTTTAAGTCTGAGTTTATTTTTTCCAACTAATTGACACTAAAAAAGATAGATTGAAATAAAAAAGTCGTTATTTATCAAACGTTGTCATAAACATTGTCATTTTGATAGTTTTTTTGTCAATTTCTGGATTTTTCAGTATGTGAAAACAGTTTATAATCTATTAAGCAAATTAATTAATATTTGTCTTTTTAGTAGCAGTCATTGTTCACTCCAATTAAAATAACTAAAAACTTAGAATTACATTGATAATAAAATTATAATTACAAATTGATTCAAATATTTTATTTCAAAAACAACATCTTCTTAATCTGAGAAAAATCTTCAGTTGTCATTCTATAAAAATTATTTTATCCTGAGCCTATGAATTAGGTTCAAAAAGAATAATTAATGCTTTATCTATTCTTTGCATTACATCAGAAGAAGCTTTCCCGCGAATTTTCACAAATCGATAATTACGATCTATAGGTCTTGTCTGTAAACAATCAGCTATAGATTTTTTTGTTAATCCGTTTTCAGAATCAGGTTCAATGCTGACATTAGTAATAATTCTATTTTTTTTGGAACTCCATTCGGTAATTGGAATAACCTGGATAACAGGTAGTTTGCTGTTATACATATCATTAGTAACAATTAAGCAAGGTCTGATCTTCCCGGTTTCAGAACCTAATGTCGGATCAAGATTTACATCTATAATCATACCCCGTGTCAATTCAATCACTCTGGCCAGCCTTTTATTGCAGAGTTGGTTAATTCTTTTAATTCATTATCTTCCGAATAGATTTCAGAATATAATTCTGCAGATTTTTTTAATTGATTAAGTTTAATTTCTTTCATTAATAGGTCTAAAGCTGCTCTCAATAAGGCGCTCATATTTTTAAAACCAAATTTTTCATAATCAATCAGAAATAAATTCTGACTTTCGTTTATGCTGATTTTTCTCTGTATCATTATGCCCTCCTAATAGGGATATTTATTATACCCTTAAACCGGGGCTATTGAAAGGTGCTATCAAAATTATGTCAATCATTTTTTAAAATTTAGTGTTAATCTTTTTTAATGAAAATTTCATTTCATAATTTTCTCATACAAAATCAGCGTTCATCTGCGTCTAATTCTTTTTCTTTAATAAAAAAAAAGCTCGATTAAAAAATCGAGCTTCATTTTTTTAAGATGTACAAATACGTTTATATTGGAGAAACTTGAACTGCCCTTGGGCCTTTCTCGCTTTGTTCAATTTCAAACTGTACTTTTGCACCTTCTTGAAGTGATTTATATCCTTCACCAACTATACTTGAATGATGGACAAAGTAATCATTTCCGTCTTCCGCGGAAACGAATCCAAAACCTTTTTTTTCATTAAACCACTTTACTGTTCCTTGAGACATTGCTAACTCCTTGTTTTTTTTGGGATAAATCCCTTGTGATTTAGTTTACAAAACCTTCTATAAAAAATCCCAAATATTCAAAGGGAAAATCATAAAAGAATTAATAAAACTAATCACTTGGCGACTAAATTTTTTCAACTCATTTTATGTCAATCTCAAAATTATTTTTCTTATCTCATTAATAAAATATTTATTCATTTCACCTCATTCTTATTGAATATTATAATTCTCAAGCTTGCGAAATAACTGTCTGATATTATTCTGAGGAAAAGCAACAGGAAAAAGAAAATCAAGAAATATTTGACAGAAAGTAGAGACTTTATTTGAAAGTAAAAAGATGTTAAATTGGAGAAAACATGAAATACTTCATAATTATATTAATATTTTTTTATGGGATTTTACAGGCTGATATACCTGAAGGTTATTATGATGGAACCGAAGGTTTAACAGGTGATGAACTCAAAACTGCATTATACAACATTATAAAAGACCATATTGAATTCCCCTATTCAAGCACAAACACAGATGTCTGGGATATCTTAAAAGTAACAGATGCAGACCCTGTTTATCCGGATAGCGTTATACTGATTTATACAGGCTGGAAAATGAATGGAGAACTGGAATTCAATAATGGTAACGGTTGGAATAGAGAGCATGTCTGGGCAAAATCTCATGGTGATTTCGGTATTACAATGGGACCTGGAACAGATGTTCATCATCTAAGATCTTGCGATATTTCTGTGAATTCCGAAAGGGGAAATAAAGATTTTGACAATGGTGGAGAAGAATATATCGATCCGGATGGAGCAACAGGATGTTATACAACTGCCTACACCTGGGAACCGAGAGCAGAAGTTAAAGGCGACGTTGCCAGGATGATCTTTTATATGGCAGTGCGTTACGAAGGCGAAAACGATGAACCTGATCTGGAAATGGTAGATTATGTACATTCAGCTCCAAATTCAGAACCTTTTCACGGCAAATTATCAACTTTGTTACAATGGCACATAGCAGATCCTGTCGATGATTGGGAAGAGAATAGAAATGATATTATTTATGATGACTATCAAAATAACCGAAATCCGTTTATAGATATTCCGGAATTTGCTGAGCTTATCTGGGAAAATGTTATGTCTGATAATAACATTCTTACAACCGATTTCAAATTACATGCTTATCCTAATCCGTTCAATCCGTCAGGTGCCGGACGCAGTCCGACAACTACAATATATTTCACGGTAGCGGATGTTGAGAATGCTGAGATTTGTCCGCCTTGGCAGATAAATATTTATAATATCAAAGGTCAGAAAATCAAAACTTTGCTTTGTGGGGAGTCCATAGCCGACGGAGTCAGCTACTCCATATCTTGGGATGGAACAGATGATGGAGGTAAACCAGTTTCCAGCGGAGTATATTTCTATAAATTACAAAGTGGTAGACACACATCTACCAAAAAAATGATCCTTATGAAATAAGAAATTAAGGAGGATATCTTCTTGTTCCCAAGTTGCACTTAGGAATACTTATTTATTGCGAAGTTCAACTTCGCTCATAAGTGCGTTACTAAGTGCAACTTAGTAACAAGATAGCAGCGGATTTTAAATCTCAATCCTGAATTCTGCTCCGTCTTGTATATTTCGGGCTGTAAGTTTTCCTTTCATATTTTCTTTTTCACGAATTTCAGTTACAGCTTCTTCAACTCTCTTTTCTAATTTTTCTTTTATTTACGCAATTCTTCAACTTTCTACCCCAATCTGTTACGAGATTCTTTTTGTTCAATTGTACTTATGTTCAATTTGCGGTTCAATCTGATTACATAAATAGTGATAGTAACAAGACCAATAGCGACAATGAATCCAACCAGAATCCAATACCAGTATTGTTGGATAAGATTGGCTAAAGTGATTTTTCCCAGGTCCTCATAAGGGCTTACGCTGAGTTCTTGAAGGCAGTCATGCACCGGTTGATAGTTGTGGGGAATTGTCCAGCCTGCAATACCAGCAACTCTGGCTGCCTGGCTATCGGAGCGCATGCTCAACAAAGCGATGGACACTAACTGCGATAGTTGGTCAGAAGTGTGTTTAACTCTGGCAAACGGCCATTCAGGGTAAAGGCGAGTACTAAGCAGTAAAGAGAAATTATCAGGATGTTGCTGATTTAGTACGATAAAATCTGTAATATCTATCTTGCCTTCTTCATTCATTTTTTCAAGAATACCGGTACGGACAGTCCCTGCGTCTACCTGTCCTTTTTGAACAGCATACACAACCTTGTCGTGTGTGCCACCGAATTGTATCTCTGCAAAATTCCGGTAAGGATCGATGCCATTATCCTTAAATTCTCTCTGAGCCATTCTCCATCCACCAAAAGAAGTTTCATGGACTGCCATGAATGATTCATTTTTCAGATCAACCAGATTGTTAATGTCTTTTTGGGTTTTGCTGGTGAAAATAACACCACCAAATTGACTAAAAGCCTGTCCCTGCCACAAATCTTTCAAAGTGGCAATTCTGTCTACACCATACAAGTACTCCAATTCAATATAAATAGCGGAATTTGCCAGAACAAAATCAACTTCGCCATATTCAACAGCTTCGAATATTTCTTCAAAATCCAATGGAACAATGACAAATGAATATTCCGGAATCTGGACACTCAGGTATTCCGCTGTCGGTGTCCATCTCTTCACAGACTCTTCTGCTCCTCTTAGTGCCAACACCCCAACCTTGATCTGCATTTCTTGACCATAGGTAATACAATGCACTAACATAAAGAATAAAAGTAAAGTTAAAATCGCCCATTTTTGGTTAGAAATAAAACTAAGTTTCTGTTTGTAATACCAAAACATTTCACCTCCTTATATATAATATCAGCCCAAAAGATGAAAGGTTTCATAAGTTCATCTGTTTGGAATGATTATTTTTTTCTCGCTGGTTCAGGTATGTTACTTGAAACATACGTTTTTCATTTTCTACAAAATAAAAATTGTATGTCTCCCTGAGAGACTCTAATCTTTCAAACCCTCGACTGTGTCCGGTACCTGACGGAAGGGGCTCATTCTTGCTAATGCCACACTACAAATCTCGTTTTGGGATGATTACACCTTGCTTGTCCACGAGTCGCATTCTCTCCGTTCATCACGACTCGCGTCCACCTCGCAACTCGAATCCCGCAACTCGCTAAATCTCAATACTGAATTCTGCTCCGTTATCAGTATTTCTCGCTGTCAGTTTACCACCCATATTCTTTTCTATTATCATCTTAGCCATATACAAACCAACTCCGGTTCCTTTGCCCTGTTCTTTGGTGGTGAAATACGGATCAAAAATCTTGGACATAACTTCTTTGGTGATTCCCCCGGCATTATCAGAAATCGTAAAAACACATTTATCATTAACTTTCTTTAGAACAATATCAATCTTTCTGTCCTTGATATTTCTCTCTACAAGCTCATCCTTGGCATTGGAAAGAATAATAAGGACCACTTGCGAATATTCATTTTGGAAACCATTGATAATGCTATCATCAGCTAAATTCAATAAAACATCAATATTGTTAAATTTGAAACTGCTTTCTAAAAACGTTATTGTTTTCAAAATGATATCTTTTGCATTGAAATTTTCTCTTAATTTATTCGGCTTGAAGAAGAACCTGAAATCATCGATGGTTCTGGACATATTAGTGAGAATATCCATTATTTTATCTGTATGTTTTTCTATATAAGCCATATCGAGAGTTCCATCCTCATAAGCATCTTCATAGTTTTGAATGATACCGGCAATTGCTTGAAGCGGTTGTCTCCACTGATG
>JABMPU010000095.1 GCA_013203665.1 Armatimonadota bacterium | reverse complement strand
TTCGATGTAAAGGTCTTTGAAGCTGAATTCATGTGTATTCAAATCGAATACAACTTCTTTTGGATAAAACTGGGACCAGGTAGGATAATGATATCCGGGACCATTTCCATCAAGAGCGTCAAAAGAGATTGCCATAGCGCCCGACCAGGTAATCTTCGTGTTATTATCTTTGAACTGGATATTCATATGACCGGTGTCGTAAAATTCTTGCGAAACAATATATGGAGTCATTGGTGTTGCTTCGTCAGAGTAAAGGTAGGCAGTACCATCTTCATTCAAAGGATTCCATTGGGCGAAAATAAAATCTGAAGAATAAAATTCAAATGGTCCTTCACCATAGTTTTCATTAATGAGCACGAATACATCGCTAATAGTGGCATCATTATCAATCACGTATCCGGCGTATGCAACCAGGTTGTCAGCAACAGTACAGCCTTTGAAGGGTCTCATCCAGACAGGGTCTTCGGCATGCCAGGCATCCATTTGTGCCATTGTGCGATAATTCCAATCGAGAGTGTATTGATTATTCATATCATCAGTATCAAAATCTGCATAAGCAATAAGAGAGTTCTCGCTGGGTTGACTTATTGCACCGTGAGAAGTAGTGAAATTACCTCCGGATATGTAAACTCTTCTGTAATCTCCTCCAAGCGGTGAAGAATCGATATAAACATAGGGCCAGATAAATTCATCATCAGGAAAACCTGTGAGCGGCTCACCTACTTCAGGATTATCAATAGAGACGAACTTATCAATCCATAATCCGGGAGAGCCCATCATATGATATAAATCATAAGAAGTTAAAA
Source organism: Armatimonadota bacterium (assembly GCA_013203665.1). GTDB lineage: Bacteria > Cloacimonadota > Cloacimonadia > Cloacimonadales > TCS61 > JABMPU01. The sequence continues at coordinate 2,028 of JABMPU010000095.1, read as the reverse complement.
CATCCCATATCGGGTTGGCACTTGTTGGTGCATGCCAGGAAGCAATAGGATTGGCAGTAACAGGATCGATATCAATTCCCGGATAACCTTCCTGCTCGCCACCAACGCCTACCGGATCTGTTGCTGTTACATTGCCGTCAGCATCGATGTAGGCATAGTAAACCCGTCTTTCCGAAGTTGCATTTTCCCTGGTATGAAATATTGCATATGCACCTCCTGCAGGTAGTCCAAACGGATTCGATATTTCCGGCTGAATACGAAGCGGTAATCCGCAGTAGTTACCAGGCATGTAATCATAGTATGAAGAAATAATTGTAGTTGGATCTACGATGAATTCGCATGCAGGTCTATCCCTTGTACTCGAATACATAAATCCGGATGCCTCTCGAGGGCTGGTTAACGATTTGTCCGGTCCTGTTGGTTGCATTAAACCTTTTGCAAACAGGCTGCCAACCAGAACGATTAAAACTACAAAAAAAGTAACTCTTTTCATTTTTCCTCCTTATTTTTGGTATTTTTTTAAAAATTAGTTTAGGAAATTATTTCATTTTACACTTCTCATTTTATATAAAAAATCCGGTTGCATTTTATTATTTTATTGGGAAAACTTGTAAAGGTATTTTTTTGAATCAAACAAAAAAGCGACTAACTTACAAAGTTAACCGCTTATTTTTTATGCAATTATTTCATATCACAAAGTAAAAGCTTTGTGTTACTACTTCATCAGGAAGGAAAAAGTTGCCTGACCACTCGCGAGTGGTCAGGCAAAGTTTTCTTATTTCATTAAGACCTGTCCTGTGAAATGCGAAGCCTATTTCATCAGGATCATTTTCTTAACAGAAGTATAATCTCCGATGTTCATTTCATAGAAATAAATTCCACTGGAAACACTTTCATTGTTATCATTAGTGCCATTCCAGACAGTGCTGTAATTATTAGCAGCGTGATATTCATTAATTAGAGTTTTTACTTTCTGACCTTTGATATTGAAAACTTCGATGGTTACATTTCCAGCTTCTTTGATTTCATAGTTGATAGTTGTGGTTGGATTGAATGGATTCGGATAGTTCTGGGAAAGATATCCTGCCATCGGAACGGTGTTATTATTAACTGAACTTCCACCGTATGGAACAGGGAATTCAAGACTCAAAGAAGAATATTGAAGTGTGCCACCCACATCCAGACCATAGCCACCGAATGCATAAGGACCAAAGCTTTCATCATCAAAAAAGACCATGTGCAATTTGCCATGAGTGTCATCCAGAACTTCGATCGTATCACCCGGATAAACGAAACAAGGCATCATATTATCAAGTTCGGGACAATAATTCTCATCATCGGTTTTGGCGTTTAATAATCTGGGTTGAGACCAGGTTGCACCATAATCACCCGAAACAGCAATAGCAATTTCAGATATTTCGAACCAGTCTTCATATCCTGCAATGCCATCATACCCCTGAAATTGTTTATAACCATCTTGCCACAATGCGATTACCCAGTTGTCATTTTCAGTAAGCTTAAATGAGCTGTTATGGAATGAACCATCTTGCAGTGTACCAGCATAGAAATATGTGGGCCAGCTTGCTACAGATACAATGATACCATTTTCATCATATTCATCAACTTCCATCAATCCATCTCCATCAATATCATAGGGGATATAGGGGAAATCATCAGCAGGATCTGCTCCTTCGAGATACATATCCCAGAAAGTGAATTCACCGGTTGCTATGTCAAAAGTATAAACTTTTGGATAGAAAAATCCCGGATAGTAAGAACCACCAGCAGCACTTTCGACAGTTGTAAGTCCCATTGCAGCGAAGCAGCGAATCTTTGTGTTGTTTTCAGTGAATATTGCATTAAACTTACCGCCGTCCGGGCTTGGATTTAAATAAATTTCGGCTGGAGAACCGTCATCATTAGTAAACCACCAGGTTCCATCCAGGTTTTGCTGGTTATCAATATCATAGCGGCAATATTGTGAATAGTATGTAAAATCTTCAGCATAATTATCGCTGTACCATACGC
>JABMPU010000094.1 GCA_013203665.1 Armatimonadota bacterium | reverse complement strand
TTTCATTAACCACCAACTTAAGTTGGTGGTTAATAAGAAGATAGTAAATTTTAACCGATTCACTGGTTTCCAAATATTGGATAAATTTTCTAACATATTTCTAATTACACCTTTTTCAGAGCAAACTCATAAATATAAAAAAATACTTGCCAATTCATACTAAATTACTATGTTATCTCAAAAGGAGATTAAAATGCATATTTCAACGAAAACCGGATACGCTGTAAGAGCACTTGCAGAGCTGGCTCTCAACTCTAATGGTAAACCGATTTCCATCTCTGAAATTTGTAAAAAACAAAATCTTCCTATTAAATATTTGGAACAACTTTTCAGGAATTTAAAGAAGAATGGATTGGTGAAAAGTGTTCACGGTTCAAAAGGCGGATACAGTTTAAATCGAGGAGTTGAAGAAATTTCGCTTAACGATATCATGCAAGCTGTGATGGAAAATTACTCCTTAACTTACTGTACTGTTGATAAAGAGAACCTCGATTACTGCACCGGATTACCATGCGGTTTTCATGATCTTTGGGATGAGATACAGATCCACCTGGAAGATTATTTTGATTCCATAAAATTAAAACAGATTATTTCCAAATTGTAGGAGTAAAGATGAAAAAAATATATTTTGATAATTGTTTAACTTCCAAACCAGCTCCTGAAGTGATAGATGCAATGATGCCGTATCTAAAAGAAAAGTTCTATTTCCCACAAAATTTCACGAAAAACGGAACAGAAATTGATAATGATATTCAATCATTTAAGAAGGTTGTTGCTGATTCGATTGGTGCAAAATCTTCTGAAATTCATTTCACAACAGGAGGAACATCCGCGAATAATATTGCTATCAAAGGTTATCTTTCTCAGAATGCCGGCAAAGGAACTCACATTATCTGTTCTGTTATCGATTATCCGGATATTCTCACAAATGCTGCTTTTTTTGAAAAAAGCGGATTTGATGTAACCTACCTCAGTGCTGATAATGATGGTCAGATAAATCTGGATGAATTGAAAAATGCCATTCGTCCGGATACAATCTTATTTATGACAACTCTGGCAAATCATGTTGTAGGTGCGATTCAGCCGATAAAAGAAATCAGAAAGATTTTAGATTCTGCTGATCATAAAATTGTTTTATTTGCAGATGCCTGTGAAGCTTATGCCCGAATTCCGATCGATGTAAATGAGCTTGGTATCGACCTGATGAGTATAAGTGCACATAAGATTCATGGACCAAAAGGAATTGGGGCACTTTATCAGAGAGCTGGAATTCAACTGGCACAGGTTAAACACGGAATTCAAAGGATTGACAATCTTGAAACCGGAGGAATCAGCATTGCAGCTATTGCCGGATTTGCCAAAGCTGTTGAGCTGGCTTTTGGGAAATTTGAAGAAAATACAGTTAAAATCCGTAACCTTTCCAATTACCTTCTTAACAAAATTGAAAAAGAAATCCCTCATACTTTACTGAATGGGCTTCGTGGTGAGAAAAGAGCTCCTCACAATATGAATATTTCCTTTGATTTCATAGAAGGTGAAGCAATTATGATGATGATGGATTTTCATGGTGTTTCCATCTCAACCGGAAGTGCCTGTGCTTCTCAAGGATTGAAGCCAAATTATGTTTTAATGGCGTTAGGAAGAACTCACGAACAATCTCACAGTTCCATGAAATTCACTTTCAGCAGGTATAATACTTTTGAAGAAATCGATTATACTGTTGCTAAGCTGGCTGAAGTCGTAAATGAATTAAGACGGAGAAGTCCATTATATAATGAGGAGAAATAATGCAATATTCACAAAAAGTTTTAGACCATTTTATGAAGCCACATAATATTGGAAAGCTGGAAAATCCAGATGCAACTGCTACAGAGGGAAGTCCGGCTTGCGGAGACCAGGTTTCAATTTATCTAAGTGTCAATCCGGAAACACAAGTAATTGAAGACATCAAATTCCAATCTTATGGATGCGCTTCCAACATCGCCACTGCTTCAATAATCACTGATATGGCAAAAGGCAAAACCCTTGAGCAGGCAAAAAAAATAGGTTGGAAAGAAGCTGCAGAAGCCTTGGATGGTTTACCTCCGATAAAAATGCATTGCTCTGTTCTGGCTGTTGATACTCTGCGAAAAGCGATCACAGATTATGAAATCAAACACAACCTGGCAGAAGAAGCTGTTTTCAGTAAAGATAGTATTGTGGAGGAGCTGAAAAAAGTAATCTACCCACAGGTCGGGGAAGATATCATAACACTGAAAATGGTAAAATATGCTGGTTTTGAGAATGGTGTAGCAATCATTGATTTGGACATCCCAAAATTTGATAAATATCGTGATAACGTTGCTGAAGAAATTCGTGAACATCTGGAAAAATTTAAAGAAATCAAGGAAGTAAAAATAACGATGTGAGCGGGTTTCGGGGTTCGGAGTTCTGGGTGTAAGAAGTCAACCCCTCGCAACACGCAACTCGCAACACAAACAATCTCATCCCACAATATGCGTTTATAAAGAACAAATATATTCGTTCCCAAACAGGGGTTTAGGAACGAGTCTCAATTTTTGTTCCCAAGCTGGGGCTTGGAAACGAGTCGAGATAAAGTGCGTATTCAAGCAATCTCGAGTCGTCGTCGCCAGCTCCTTACAACTCGAAACAGCAAGCATTATTTACTTTTCGTCATAATAAATACAAAGAAAGGGCAACCGATAAATGCTGTAATCACACCAACAGGTAATTCGATGACAGCAATATGCATTGCTAAAAAATCACAAAAAATAAGAAGAACTGCACCGCCAAAAGCAGAGAAAACCATACTGAATCTTTTGTTTCCTTTCAAAATCATTCGGATAAGATGAGGAACAACCAATCCAACAAACCCGATAATGCCGGCATAAGCTACGGTTATTCCGGTAAGAAGCGAACTGATCACGAAAAATTTTCTGCGTAGTTTTATGATATCGATTCCCAGACTGGTGGCTACCAGATCTCCGGTTGTGAGGATAGTTAACTGGTTTGAAAGAGAGAATAAATAGAGCATCAATAAAATGGAAATCGAAAAAACACCGAGAAAGATTTTCCACTCTGTATTGCTGAAAATGTGTCCCAGGTTTCCCATCAGAACATTTATAATATTGCCGATATCCTGCTGATTAAAATACATCACTAAAGAGATAAAAGCAGAAAAAAACATACCCACAATAATGCCTGAAAGAAGCAGTTTTGTGTTGTTGAAAAATCCTCCAAGATGCGAAAGAAACCAGACTAAAATCATTGTTAGAATTGCTCCTGCAAAACCAAAAACCGGCATAAATAAATACAATCCCATCACTCCAGCGAGAATGCTTCCCAAAGCAGCTCCGGAAGAAATTCCCAAAATATATGGTTCTGCTAAAGGATTATTCAACATTATCTGAAAAGAGAAACCAACTCCTGCCAAAATGAAACCGGTTAAAAATGCTAATAAAATGCGCGGTAATCTAACAGAGAGAATAATATGCTTTGATGAAGTTCCAAAATTAAGATAAAAATATACTAAAATGATCACGAAAATGAGAATTAATAAAATCAGGAATTTCTTATTCATAAAAAGCCTTTTGCAGCAGTTTTATGCCTTCGATTATGCGAGGTGAAGCTCTCAGAATCAAGTCAGGATTTATGTTTTCAATTGTGTAAATACGGTCAGTTTTGCATGCTGAAATCACATTCCAACCTTTTCTTTCTTTTATTTGTTCAGCAGCAATTCCAGGATAAGTTAATAGGATTATTTCAGGGTCTGCCTGAATCACTTCTTCCGGTTTGATTCTGCTGTAATCTCTGGGCAAATGAGCAAAAATATTATTTCCTCCGGCAAGCTGGATTACCTCACCAATAAACGAATTATCCGAAACGCTCATTATTGGATTTCCATAGATTTCAATGTAAACTTTTGGGGAATCGGTTGAATTGGTTGAACTGTTTGAATCGGTTGAACTGGTTGAATTGGTTAATTGGTTAATTTGGGTTTGAAGGCTGTCAGCGACTAAATTTGCTCTTTTTTCTTTATCTGTCAGAGTGCCGATTTTTCTGATGGAGGAGATCATTTCTGCGATTGATTTTGGATAAATAAGTTCTGTCTTGATATTGAGCTTGATTAATTCTGCTGCGAGATGTTTTTGTTCTAAACCTGAAATAAAAACAATGGTTGGCTCAAGCTCAATTATCTTTTCAAAATCTACTTTCCCAAAAGTTCCTACTTTAGGAATTTCTTTTAACTCAGGAGGAAAATTACATTCTAATGTAACACCTACAATATTTTTAGTACTACCAATTAAGGCAATAATCTCAGCAACTTCCGGTGATGTTATTATATATCGAGGAATTTCAGATTTTTTTTGAGGAACATTACAAGAAATAATTATTAGAACGAGGAATGAAAAAAGTAAGGGTTTTAATAGAAATTTAAAATTGATATTTTGAGGTTTGTTAATACCTCTCGTTCCCAAGATTTTCTTGGGAATGAAATTGAAAGCAAAGTTCAACTTTGTAATGAAAGCAACAAAAAACGAAATAAATATGATTGTCTTTTTCAAAAAAAAAATCCTCTGTTTTTATTAGCTTAATGCCTTCAAAATAAAAGGATTTTCTCGTTTTTCACGCAAAGCTTTCCCCCGAAGTTTACGAAAAAAACTTAAATGGCAGGTTTCCTGGCTTGCAGACTGATCTAATTATCCGAGCCTTCCCAACCGATAATTGCCGATCAGTGACCCGAATTTTTTTGCTCATCAGCCGTCGTCAAGACTATGGCTTGACAGGCGGATTCACACGGATAAACACAGATATTAAAATTCGTGTTTTTCGCGTATTTCGTGGGCATATTTCATTTCTAACTTTCAAACAATCCCTAACAAAAACCCAATTGTTCGTTTTGTTAGTTTTGTTCGTTGCTAAAAATCCCTGCTTACAGTGGCGGAGACCGCTCCCGCTTTTCGCGGGATTCCCTTTTACTTTCGCACCATTAAGCTACACTCTATACAAAGCTGAAATTTATTATTTTATAATTTATGTCAAGCTCGATTTAAAATTAAATCGTTATCGAATTTATATAACTTCACTTCTAATACAAATCAGTTTTTATCAGATTCCTTCAATCCTATTCAGAATTTATTTTTGCTAACAGTTCTCTTGCTTTTTGGGCTGGAATATATTCGGGATCTGCTTCTTTCCAAACATCCAATGTAATGTTCAGATGTTTCAATGCCTTTTCTTTCTTTCCCATATCGCTATAGAGGAGAGCAAGTTCAAAATTGTAGTCGGGATCGAATGGAGTTCTTTTTATGATTTTTAACAGATATTCTTCAGCCTTTTTATACTTCTTAAGCTGTCGATAACAGCGACCAATATGCCAATGAATATCTGTAGATGTTAGATCATATTCCAATTGTTTCTTATAGTTCAGGATTGCCTGTTCAAACTCATGATTGATCTCATGGATCGTTCCTTGAGCATGATAAATGTGTTCCCTGTCTACCTCAGAACCTAATGTCTGACTATATGCATCAATATCGATTATCGATTTCTTGATATTTTCAACATCACCTAATTCTAGATAAACATCAAGGTATCCAAAACAGGTTGCTTTATCTAAAAGCTCTCCATGATTGTGTTTTATATCATCCAGAATTTCTAAAGCTAAACTAGCTTTATTTATTTTTGCATATAGATATACCCATTCAATTTTCTGTCTTAATATTTTATAAGTAGGAAGATATTTTTCTTTTTCTTTGAACATTAGATGCATATAATCAACAGCTTCATGAATTCTAGCAATATATACATATAAACTTATAATGTTCTGATATACAAATGATTTATCTCTTGAAGAAGTAACTAGGAGTAAAGCATCATTATATAATTCTACTGCTTCATTCAATTGCCCTGTATTTCTTTTAATAGCTGCTAATTTTAAGGACGTCTGATAATTATTTGGTTCTATAATTGAAGCTTTATTTATGTATTCATTTGCTTTATTATAAAATCCATAATCTAAGTATAGGTCAGCGATATTTATATAGGAAAAATAATTATCTGGATTTATCGCATTGTATTGTATGTAATAATTTAACGCATTCTCAAATTCTCCTTTTTTACTATATAATTTACCAATATCGTCTAACATGGAGTTATCTGATATCAACTCTGAGACAATTTTGTATTCGAATATAGCATCATCTATTTTATTTGCCCATTGATATTCTTGACCAAGGTAATAATGAGGTTTAGGTTCATCAGGGTATAGATCAGACCATAATTTTAAGGTTGAAAAAACTTTCTCGTGATCATAATCAAAATAATTAAAATATTTATATTTTGCCATAAATCTTCTAGCTTCCGGTAATTTATATGAATAATGTATGAGATTTTGCAAAGATTCATTTGCTTTATCATTCATATTCAGCATTAAATAGATTGAGCTTAATTGATAATACGACATTGCAAATGAAGAATCAATCACGATGGATTGCTCTAAATATTTTTGTGCTCTACTCCAATTATTTTCAAACGTTATACAATTTCTGCCAAGCACATATTGTTTAAATGCTTCCAAAGAATTCGTCATAGTTTCAGCTACAGGTAAATCTTCAGTTTCTTCAATATGTGATTCCGGGATTTTTAAATCATACTTTATTTGTAATGAAATATCATCGATCAATTTGAAAATATCAGGATTTTCAAATTTAATTTCTGAAATTAATTTAGAATTTGAAGTTTTATATAGAGACACATCTAATTGATAAATGCTATTTACTTCATTGAAAAAACCTGTGATAAAGTAATCTTGATATCGGTTTTTAGCTATATTTTTTTTTAATGTAAAAGGAACACCTACACCTTTCTCAAATCCTACTTCAATCATGTACTTATTAAACAAAAACCTACTACCTGCTGTAATAAATACATCTTGATCCAAATCGTAATCCAATAAATCAGAAAACCCATATTGTAACCAATCTAACGTAGAATCAGCAGATGAATTTTCGAAGAAAAATATTCCGATACTTTTACAAAATTCACTTTTAGGAATTACTCTTTCTATTCGTTCACCGTCTTCATTTTCTATTGTAACGGTTTTTGTTATTGCTCCCAGATCTTTCCCTTGAAAAATAAAAAATAAGATAAACAAAGATATTACTAAATTTATTGGAATTCCAAATTTCTCCACTTGAGTCCATTCATCACGACCGGGTTTGCCATGAAAATAAGCCAGAAGCAAAATACTTGGTATTAATGATAATAAAGTCACAATACTGAAATCTATCAAATGAGGAGATAATAAATAACGGTCTACAAGTAAGCTGCCCACAATCTGCACGATTATCAAACAGGCACCAAAATAAAAAAACAATATTTGTGGAACTCGTCTTTGCCAAAGGTTCTGTAAAAAAAAAATTCGTTCTGCTTTCAATGCAACTTCATCGGGAACTAATTTGAAGATTTCAATCAGACCTTTTACATTCTTTAGTTTCTGCTTACCCAAAGAGACTGCATATAATCCTTCCTGGTTCCTGATCTGATGCCATACATCCTCGGAAATGCAAATACTACCAGTTGGTGCTAATGGTTGAATACGAGATGCAATATTGACTCCTGAACCAATTATATCCTTATCTTTAATAACCACATCACCTATATGAATACCAATTCTCAAATTAATATCATTTTCTTCTGCAACCTCTTGAATTTGTAATGAAGCTCTTACTGCTTGAATGGAACTTTCAAACATTATTAATAGTCCATCACCGAGTTCTTTTAATACATTTCCATTATAAGATTCCACAATTGGGAAAAACAAATCTCTCTGTTTTTGCAGTAATTCTAATCCTTCCTGTTCATCTCTACCTATTATTTTGGTAAATCCAACCAGGTCGGTAAAAACAATTGCTGCTAATTTGTGTTTTTCTTTACTATGCATGGATCCTCCTAATATGTTGAGGTATAAATCTATTAGTTATTTGGAAAGAAAATAGTCAAGTATAATAAAATTCACATTGAGTATAAAAAGAAAAAGGAAGCTTACAGCTACCCTTTACTTCATCAACACACATTTCCTGATTTCAGAAATATTTTTTATTTCCATTTCGTAGAAATAGATACCGGATGAAACAGGTTGATTAGATTCATCATCTCCATTCCAGATAACTTCATTAATTTCAAATTCCTTTATCTTCTGTTCTTTTATATTAAAGATTTTAATTCGTGAATTATCGTGTAAATTCGTGGCTAATAATTCTGCTCCCTCAAAGCAGGAGCTTTGAGTTACTTACTTTATAGGAATAGCCACAAAAACTGTTGTGCCCTCATTTTCTTTGCTGTTAATCCAGATTTTTCCATCATGAAGTTCAACGATCAGTTTGGCAGTGGAAAGACCCAATCCTAATCCGCTCGACCTGAATTCCGTATATCCGGAACTATGACTGTAAATATTTGTCAATTCATAGAATTTCAGGAAAACATTCTCAAGCTCATGTTCAGGAATTCCGATCCCATCATCCTGAACATAAAAGATCAGGCTTTCTTTATCATCGATTTCTTCCTTGGCAAAAGCTGAACGCCTTGCTCCAATGATAATTGTACCAAAATCTTTGGTGAAACGAATGGAATTCAGAACTAAACTGAAAATCATCAGGCGAAATGCTTCCCAGTTAAGAAGTGCAGAAGGTAAACTTTTTTCTAATTCCAGCTTTATAAACATATGTCTATCTTTAGAAATACTTTTAGCTTCTTCTGCAATCGATTCCAGGAATTCTTTCAGGTCAACCGGACTTTTGCTAATCTTGGAAACGACTTTGTACTTATTAAAGTTAATTATATCTTCTTCAATCATATTTAGCCTTTCCAGGCTGTTATCGATTTTTTGGATAGTCTCCATTTCAGTTTTGGCAATTTTAGATTTTTTCAATCGATTCACATTACCTTTCAGGGAAACAAGAGGAGTTTTAAATTCGTGTGACACAATATTTATAAAATCATTTTTCAAGCTGTTTAAAGCATTTATCTCATAATTTTTCTTTCTTAAAACCTCATATTGATTAGCATTTTTAATTGCCACGGAAATCTGGGTTAGAAGCAATTTCATAAATTCCGGTTTTATTTCCATCCTATTTTTGGGAGCATTGAAATTATCGAGATACAAAAAGCCGTGAACCTCATTTTCAACGATTATCGGAGCACAATAGACGGAAAGAAATTCAGCACCAAAATCGAGATATTCCTCAAAATCAATTTCATTTCTAGCATTTTGCAAAAAAATCGGCTGTTTATTTTTCTGGATTTCACTCAATACGCCCTTACTGATAAAAGTAAATTTATCTAAAATGTGTTTAGATTCATCCAATGCAACCTTGAAAACATAGTTTTCGAATTTATCCTTTTTAATCAGGAAACCTCGACTGGCTCCCACAAAGTCGAGTGCAAAAATAACCATTTCCTGTTCCAGTTTTTCAATATCCAAAATCGAGAAGAACTTCTGAGTGATATTAATCAGTTTTGTCATCAGTTCCATTTTTTTATTTAAAGTATCGAACTCTTTTATTCGCAACAAAATCGAGGTAAGATGAAAATGCAAAATTTTCAGGATTTCAATTTCAGCTTTCTGGAAATCCAGTTCACCTTTATCTGCGATTATCAAACAACCCACTTTTGCAGCTTTGATTCGCAGAGGAACAAAAACAATGTGTGCATACCCTATTTTTCTCTGCAAAATTTGATTAGTTTCAATACATTTATCCATATTTTCCAGATATCTTGCAGAATACAGTTTTTTCTCATTAATGTTCACAGAAAAAAATGGTTTTGATTTATTATTGATTTCATCTGTTAAAACAATTGCAGAAAAGAAGGGAGAAAATAGTTTCTGAATCTTTTTATCGATAAAGAATTTAATGCGGTTAATCTCTTTTAATTTCAGGATGTCATAAATTTCTTCCTGCCAATTTTCAACGTCTTCATCCAATCTTGGAACAATTTTTATTGTATCTAATTTGAGATAATCATCCAGGTAAAAGAGATTTTTTTTCAAGTATATTTCTTTCTCATTTTCAGGAAGATCAATCACAGATTTTTTCAATTTTTCTTTATATTTTCTAAAGTAAAATCCGGCTCTCTTTTCTGCCTTCAAATTTGCATAAATCTGAGTAAGAATTTCATAAATTTCAATTTCCAAAAGGAACATCTTTTGTGTATGAACAAATCCCAGAATTTCCAATAGTTCACGAATCGGTTTTCGCAGGTTTATCTTCTCATCCAGAAGTTGCACCCTGATCTGACGAATTTTAAGAACTTTCTGCCAATAAATAAAATTATTCTTTTCACAAAGAATTTGCGCCTTTTGAGACATTTCAAGTGCTTTTTCATAATCGCCAGAACCAATATAACATTCTGTAAAACGAATATAATTGATAGCTTGTGCATAAACACTCTGGGTTTGCTGAGTATATTTAAATGCCTGCTCAATTGTCTCAACTGCTTTCTCAAATTCTTCGCGTTTCAAATGAAGATTTCCCAACATCTGATAATAAAACTCGTATTCTTTTGCTTCCAGGAAAATATCTTTGTATTGAGTAGTCAGGCTTTCAATTTTATCAAAATCACCAATATTAAAGAGAAAATAAAAATAAGTCTTTATGAGAGGATTAACCTGTTCAATTTTACCTTCAATTAATTCGGGAACATTCTCTTTTATAAAACTGAAATAATAGTAAAAATTGTGGATTCTGCTTTTTGCAATCGCCAGATTATTAATAATGGAATTAAGAAAGTGTTTGTTTTCTGTTTCCAGAGTTCTGTTCAAAGCTCGGGTCAAATACTGTTCGGAAAGGTCGAATTGACCAAGTTTTATATAAGCTTCACCATGATTCAGAAGGCTGTGAATTATACTGGATTTGCTATTCACCTGTTCACTTATTTCAAGAGCTTTTTGAAAATATTCCAAAGCTGTTTTTGTGTCACCTTTTGCCAGAGCTACATCTCCGATATTGTTATAAATTTTTCCTAACTTTTGTTTATAATTAACCTTTTCCCAGATTCTTCTGGTTATTTGAAAGTTCTTATCAGCTTCATTTAATTGTTTTTGTTTATGATAAAACACAGCTAAATAGTTATGTAATTCTCCCAATTTGATAAAGAAATTCGGATCGTTAATAGATTTTATTTCAGGAAGATAATCCTCGATCAAGTTTATTGCTTCTGTTACTTTTCCAGTTGAAAAAAGTAATAAACTTTTCAATCCCTTAAACTGAATTTCAAAATAATCTGTTAACTCATAATTTTCCAATTCATTTAGACACTTTTCAAGTTCCTTTTTTTTTTCTCGGAATAATAAGTTCTGCCAAGTTGTAATAAAGCCATGATTTTTTGATTTTCATTTACAGCGATTTTATATGCTCTTTCCAATCTCGACTGAGCAATTTTGAATTTTTCCAGTTCATAATAGAACATTCCCAGTAGTAAATGTTTTTCTGAAATATCCGGCATCTTTAAAACGTTGTCTCGAAGTTTTAATGGAATTTTATCAGCAGTTGTCCAGTCCGACTTTTGAATTATTAAATCCAAATCTTCTCGAATCTTCATCTCAGATATTTTGATTTTATCCGAGAAATCCAATTCTAATATTTTACATATTTCATCAAATGCTTTTTCCTGCTCTCCCCTATCTGCGTAAAGTTTTACCAACATTAATCTGAATTTACGGATGATATTAATATTTTCTGTCAGCTCTGCCTGTTTAATTATTCCCTGCATTATTGGAATTTGAGTTATATTCTTATCCTCAAAGTATTTGATAACTTTTTTTGAAATCGATTTTCTCTCTTTTTGGGAGCATTCTGTCTGAAACCATTTTTGAATTTCCTGGAAGGTAAAATAAAAATATTCATCTTTTTTCTTTAAAATTTCATTATTCAAACCATCTTTCATAAGAAAGAACAATTCTTTATCGGAAATATCCAAAATGAAACGAGCTAAATTCTTTGAGAGTGGAGTGTAGACTGCTGATAATTTTTTGAAGAGAAGATAATTTGGCTTTGAAAGATGACTTCTTTTTTCTTTTAAGATAGTAATCAAAATTTCAGGAAGCTGATATTTATCCAAATCATAATCAAATTTGAATTTGTTTTTCTTCCAGATTATTCTTCTATCAGTTAAATCCATGAGAATTCTTTCGATAAAGAATGGATTACCAAAAGCTCGTTCACACAACTTTTGCAGAAAATCATCCGGTGGAGTTTGTTTGAGCAATCGTTCAACATAGTTTTTTGTCTGCTCAAAATTCAGAGCTTCAATTTTCATCTGAACAGGATACTTTAAGTCTCCCAATCTACTGGGATCATTAATGCTTAGAATTATCAAAATGCGTTTATTAATCATCTCTTTAGAGAGAAAATTAACAAAATCGATAACCTCATCTGTTATTAATTCCGCATATCGAATCATAAAAATCAAAGGTTTATCTTCGGAAAGGTGAAATACAAAATTTGCAGCAGTTTCAAAATCGAGGATGAGTTCCTCCTCACTTTCATCCATCATAGCTGCCATTTCTTCAGAACCAAAAATATACTTTTTTAGTTTATCGGAAATCATCGATAAATCGGAAGCTAACTTCTCGTTGTTTTCAACTGAACTGTAAAATTCTTTTATTAAAGCAAAAAACGGATCTTTCTGATAGGAACTGCATTCATAATTGAAAACATAATATTCATCTGTAAGCAAATGATAACGAAAAAGAGACAGAACATTGTTCTTGCCGGCTTCTCTTCCTGCAATCAAAGTTATCAGCTTTCCATTGCCCTCGGAAATAATGGGAATGTAATCCAACAACTGATGTGAATAATCCTCACGAACAATATAATCGCTGAATTTTATATTGTTTACAATCGATTGTTTCCTGGAAAATGGATATTTTTTGAATTGAATCTGATTAATATAAGATATAATATTCTCTATATTTAAGAACCTGTCTTCAGGATTTTTTTCTAATAATTTTAAAATTAGTTTTTCTAATCCGGAGGGAATTTCCTCATTCAGTTCCCTGGGAAATTTTGGGAAAAGATTTATCTGGCGACCAACCATAAAATCTGATATTTGTTCAATCGTGTAAGGCAAAGTGCCTGTTGTAATTTTATAAAGAATAACACCCAGAGAATAGAAATCACTTTGAGGAACTGCTCCTTCTCCGAGATATATCTCAGGAGCGATATAGGGCAGGGTGCCACTTACTTTCTGCTGACTTTTTACAATATCAATTTTAGTGAATCCATAACCTGTAACTTTCACTTCCGGTTTGTTATTTTTGATTTTATAAATCACATTTTTGGGTATGAGGTCCTGATGAATGATCTTTTGTGAATGAAGTGCATTCAAAGCATAACAAACCTGAACAACAATATCACAGAGAAATTCAAGATTTGAAGATTTGAATTTGAAATCTGTCAGAGTTTTGCCCTCAAAATTTTCACTTAAATAATAAATATGTTCTCCAAAATTACCGAAATCCAGTACGTGAAGCAGATTTGGATGTTGAATTTTTGTGATATGATGCATATTTTCTGCTGAAAATTTTTCGTATAAACTCTTTGCATCCAATTTATGAAATAATCTTAAAGAATAGATTTTATTTGTGCGGATATCTTTTACTTTGTAAAGTGTTGCCCACAAACCAACTAAAAGTTCTTCAATCACTTTATAACGTGAGTCGATTATCATCTTGCTCTCCCAAAATTTATATTACTATTAAATTATTGTTTATTTCGTTGTCAAGAATGTGATGTTGTCAACAAATAAAAAATCGTTGACGAAATTATTATCTTTGAAAGAAAAACGCAAATAAATTTTGGTAAAAGGAAGAAAATGAAAGCAATTATTTTAGCAGCAGGAATCGGAAAAAGACTTCAGAAAGTAGCAGGTGATATTCCAAAAAGTATGATACAAATCGGAGAAAAATCTATTATTCATCATCAACTTGCGAGTTGTGAAAAAGTTGGAATCACGAAATTCGTGATTGTACTTGGTTATAAAATGAATATTTTGAAAACACATATCTTGGAAAAAATAAATTCCACAAATGTTACTTTCATCACAAATCCAATTTATGATAAAACCAATACATTATATTCTTTATGGCTTTGTTGTGACCTTTTCACAGAAGACTTTATCTATTTTAATGCAGATGTTATTTTCGGGAAAAATCTTCTGGAAAAAATTTCCGGAAAATCAGAATATTCTCAGCTATTATTAGAAACAAAATCCTGTGCAGAAGAAGAAGTAAAAATGATTATCGATAAAAAGAATCGAATCCTGGAAATTGGCAAACAGCTTGAAATCGAGAAATGTGCAGGAGAATTTATCGGGATTGGTAAGTTCAATAAAAATATACTTTCTGAATTTAAGAAATTCCTGCAATATGGAATTGATGAAAACCTGGAAAACAACTATTTTGAATATGCAGTAAATCTACTGGTTAAAAAAGTAGTTCTTAAAGCTATTCCAACAGATAATATTCCCTGTATTGAAATTGATTTTCCGCAAGATTTGGAAAGAGCCAGACAGCTTTTTTTCAAGTAAAATAAATAGAACGCGGATAACACGGATGTTACGGATTTGCACGAATAAAATTGACAGGATAAACAGGATTAACAGGAAAAAATAAAACTTTGTGTCTTAGTGTCTTTGTGGTAAAAAAATGAAAAAAATCTTTTTATTGGGAATAAATGCTCGTTTCACACATTCAAATTTAGCAATTCGTTACTTGAGAAATTTCATTTCGGATCTACCTTTTGAAATCGTTCTTGAGGAAGTGACATTCAAATGTTCTCTTTTTGAGATTTTAGCAAACCTTCACGAAGAAAAGCCGGAAATAATCGGTATTTCGGTTTATATCTGGAATTCTGAAATTGTAAAAAAACTTCTTCCTGAAATCAAAAAAATTCTTCCGGAATCACAATTGATTTTAGGTG
This sequence comes from Armatimonadota bacterium, assembly GCA_013203665.1. Classification (GTDB taxonomy): domain Bacteria; phylum Cloacimonadota; class Cloacimonadia; order Cloacimonadales; family TCS61; genus JABMPU01. Next base: position 16,794 of record JABMPU010000094.1, on the reverse strand, counting down.
GACCGGAAGTTAGTTACAATCCTGAACAGTGGCTGGAAATGTTTTCTGAAATTGATCATATTGTTTGTGGTCTTGGAGAAGAAGGATTTCGATGTTTGCTCGAACAAAAAACTACAGAAAAAATTATTCATAAACAAAATCCTCATTTTTCCAAGATAAAATTTCCCTATCTCGATTCTGATTTTCCGGATTTAAAACAAAAGTACATTTATTTTGAAAGCAGTCGAGGATGTCCTTTTAGATGTAGTTATTGTCTTTCTTCAAGAATCGATCAAAAATTGGAATTTCGTAAATTTGAGCAGGTTAAGAAAGAACTCTCATTTCTAATTGAAAAAGAACCGAAAATCATTAAATTCGTTGATAGAACCTTTAATGTAAATGCTGAACATTACAGGAATATCTGGAAGTTTTTAATCGAATTAAATCCTGAAATAAGGTTTCATTTTGAAATTCTTCCGAATCTTTTGAAAGGCGAAGATTTTAAAATTTTGGAAAGGTGCCCAAAAGATCTTTTCCAATTTGAGATCGGAATTCAATCCACAAATCCCAAAACATTACAATCGATTCATCGAAATCATGATTGGAAGGAAACCAAACAAAAAATTCAGAGATTATTAGAACTAAAAACCATACATATTCACATTGATTTAATCGCCGGTTTACCTTATGAAGATTTTTCAACCTTTAGAGATTCATTCAATAATATTTATGAATTGAAACCGGATTATTTTCAACTTGGATTTCTAAAAATTCTTTCCGGAACAGAAATGTCGGAGAGAACTGAAGAGTACGAAATAATCAATACAAATTCTGCTCCATATGAAGTTCTAAAAAACCGATGGCTTTCTTTTGACGAGCTTTTAGAAATTCATAAAATTGAAAACCTGTTAAATTTATTTTATAATTCACACAAATTTGATAGAACAATATCAAATCTATTAGAATACTTTGAATCTTCTTTCGATTTCTATCTGAATCTGGTCAAATTTTCAGAAAAACAAGAAATTTTATTCCAGCAGAAAAATTGGTTTTTAAATGCAAAATTTTTAATTCGATTCATCAAAAAGACATTATCTTCTGAAAGCGATTATTTCCTTGATTGTTTGAGATGGGATTGGTGTAAAATAGCAAAATCGCATTTCTATCCTGAATTTCTGAGAACAAAAGAAACAGATAATGCAAAAGAAATTGGCTATAAATATTTAAAAAGTTTATCCATAAAAGGATCGATTCAAATTGGAAAAATTTCTTTTACAGTTTCGGATTTGAAAAAAGCAATATTTTTTCAACCGAGTTCAGATACTTTCCGGAAGAAGTATGCAAAAAAAAATGAATATTTTGCCTTTATTAAAACTAACGATAGCATTCAAATCATTGATTTTGAAGTTTCTTGAAAAACCTTCTACTCGTTCCCAAATTGCATTTGGGAATGCAATTTTTTGAAAAAGTTTTACTTTGATTCTTTTTTATGGAATGAGATAAAGTGAATTTGAAATACAATTTCTATCACAATTATGTTCCCAAATGCAATTTGGGAACGAGAAGACGAACTTTGACGATATTATTTCAACAATAAACACTTCTTCATGGCTATTGTTTTTCCATCCAAATCAAGTTTATAAAAATAAATTCCAGTTGCCACATTTCGATCATTATTATCCTTTCCATTCCAGACATATGAATGATTGCCTGCAGATAGAGCTTCATTTACTAAAGTCTTAACTTTCTGTCCTTTCAGATTATAAATCACTAACTCCGCGCTCTTTGTGTTCTCTGTAGTGAAAAAAGAAATACTTGTTTCAGGATTGAAAGGATTGGGATAATTTTGAAAAAGTGCTGCTTTAATTTCCGGTAAATTCATATTTTCAGAAGAGGTTAATTCATTGTCACCATAAAATCCTGTTCTCTTGAAATTTCCACGATAAGTAGCCCAGGGAGTTTGAGTGCCTTTTGGTAATTTTGCATCTAAAATAAAGATCTCATTTGAAGAACCGGATACAATATCGAAATCTCCATCACTATCTATATCACCGACAGTGGCAGGAATATTTCCTGTAATACCGATAGGTACCGGAGAAAACTCTATTTCTGTTCCATCAGAATGATATGCATAGAAATCGTTGTCATTGGAGAAAAAGAGCACATCCAGCTCATCATCGTTATCAAGATCAACTACAACAGGTGGACATTGAATCGGCTTATTGATAAAAACAGGCCAATCCGGATAATTTGAGCCATCCTGGTTAACAATATAAATCCCACCATTTTGAGTAGTAAAAGCAATTTCCAGATTTCCGTCATTATCAAAATCGGACAGAATCGGAGAGTTCGCTATTCTGCTATCTAAATCGATTGAGATAAGAATATTCCCGGAATTATCAATTAAATGAAATTTATTATCTGAGGTGCCAACAGCAATTTTAAAATTATCCAAAATTGTGGGAGCAGCACAGATCGCTGAATTTAAATTTTCGGGAAAACCTGCAATGCTTTCACCATTTTCATTTAAAACATCAATATCACCAATTAGATTTCCAATAATTATTTCATTTTTGCCATCTTGATTGATATCAGCAGACGCCATTTCTACATTGCTCAAAAATGGTAGTTCCACTGGAAATCCATTTAATAAATTCCCGGAAGAATCCAGAACTATCAATTTCTTATCCATTCCAAAACTAATGATTTCAGGTGAATTATTACCATTAACATCAGAAATGATGGGAGTTAGCAACTGGCTGGCATCACAAAAATATTCAAAAACAAGATTTCCATTATTATCTAAAGCAAAAATTCTTCCTGTTCTGCTGGCAATAATAATTTCTGCAATTTCATCTCCATTTATATCTGCGTAAGCTATACTTTTCCAGATGCTTTCTTCATGTGTCCATGGGAAACCAGTCAGGAATTGAGCTTCAATATCGAGCAAATTAATATTGCCCATTACATCGATTGCCATAACTTCTTTATAACCATCCTGATCGAAATCACAAATTATGGGATTGCTCGCTAAAGTATAATAATTGTGCCAGGGCCAGTTTTTCTGATATAAAGAAATCTCAAAAGTTAAGGAGTAGGTTCGATGGAAAACAGCATCTCCAGATACAGGAGCAGTAATTTCCACAATATAATTATTGGTTCCATATTCACAATCCTGAGGAACTTCGATAATAAACGGCAATGACATAAGTGACGAACCATTCTCAATATTCCCATAAAATACAGAATCCTGTAAAACCACAATATCCTCATTTTCGAGGCTGATGGTTGCATAAACACCGGTTGCATCTCCCCATCCTGAAAGATTTTCAAGTTCAATATAAATATCAATGGTTTCACCGGGATTTATCATATTATCACCATCACCTTGAATATCATCATAAATGACTGATGCAGGTTGGATGAATGGAAAATATCCGATCGGGTCTTTTACCATAACAGAAGGATCTCCAAACAAGATCAACTCATAATAAACCCAACGCATAACGCCACTAGATAAAGCTTGTGTAAGCAGTTCAATTTTTGAATCATTTAAAGCATTACCCAACTCTCTGATATTTTTATCAAAAAGAGCTTCAAAAAAAGTTATATCATAATATTCAGATGCCCCCCAGACACTTCCGGGAGAATACCAGCCATAACGTGTATTTCCTACAAAAGCATATAATCCGCCTGGATTAGTTATAAAATTTTCTCCGATTGATTCTGTTGTACCACTGGTAGAATTATCAAAAGCAGCCGGATAACAGCCCTGAGTATAAGCAAAACCAAATTCTGTATTAGTATAAGTTGAAGCCATACCACTGTTTTGTCCGAAAACAACTGTTTCATTCGCATGTCCCATATGATTGATGATACCCAGACCTGAATTGATAACGTTCTTAACTGCTGTTGCACTGTAAGTTCCGTCCCTTTCATAGAGCTTGAACAGATGCAAATCTTCATGAAGAATAGGTTCAATTACATCTTTATAATCTCCACCCCAGGTTACCGGATTATTATTTAGATTTTCGCCAATGAAAAAAACAATATCATTCCCAACTGAGGAATTATCTACATAAGAATAATTCTTATTGAAAAAGTTATTGAATTCCTCTTCGGTCTCAGCGGGAATTCTGCCGATTGCAATTTCAGGAAGCATATCAACATCATCATTATTTTCACCGTAAATGCCGTTTCCATTTCCATCCCAGGAACCTTCCAAACAACTGTAATACATATCGCAAGGCATATTATTATCAATGGTTCCACCAACCTGTCCGTGAACACCTCTATTAGGAACTATCTCATCATCACCACCAAATAAAACATATTCCAGTGGAATTGCTGTGGTGGAATATACAGCATATGCATCGATAATAAAATTTCGAATCTTATCCTGATTATCAACTCCAGTGTAATTATCATAAATTTCTGAAGTTAGAAAAATTCCGGTTTGGATGCCTTGAGCGATCTTCCAGTTCACAAAATCATCAAACCAGGGAGCTTGCTCCGTATCGGTAATAATTATCATTTGAAAAGGATTTTCAGGGTCCGGAAGGTCACGGCTAAAATATAAATAACTTTTATTGTAACTAATAATATTTCGGGAATTATCAACTAAATTAGATATTTCCTGTTGTGTTTTTGAATTTGAAACCAGGAACTTATCTTGAATCTCAAAAGTAGTTTCATCAAATTCCGTGTTTACATTAACATCAACATTCTTGAACCACGAAACCTGTTTAGAAACAGGATTATATTTGTATGGAAACAAATTCACAAAGAGAACATCATAACCTTTTAAGCGTTGAGTTCCCAGAATTTCATAATTGTTTTGCGGGAAAAATTCGTTATTCAGATAGATTGAATCATCTCTTTTAGTTGGAGTGTTAAAATTTTGAGAGATCGGTTGCTGTTGTCTGGCAAAATCGATATAAACATTTTCTACAGGTTTTCCGCTCTCAGAAAAGTTCACTTGAAGGTTTGTAAATTTTTCTCCCATTGGCAATAAAATCTTCATAGGAACATACGGAATCATTGGTTCACCCGGTTTAAGATTCTGTGGAAGATCATTCATAAAGTGCTGCTGTTGAATCTCCGGTTCTTCTATCTCCAAAAAAAATACTTCTGAAAAAAGAAATACCGGAATGATAAAAATAAAGAAAAAGGTTTTGAATTTCATTTTATTCTCCTGTTTTTTAATTTATTCTTTTAATACTTTGGAAAGAAATTTTTGTTCCAAATCTTCGTCAAGATAATAATAAAAATGAGTTTTCAGTCCAAAACTAAGAAATAAATGGAAGTTAGAAGATTTAATTTTTATGTTATTCATCCAGCAATTCATTTAATTAATGCTGTCAAAGATTTTATCTGTTAACAAACTTTACTTTTTTTAGAAACCGTTTTGTTGACAATTAAGATAATTTTTTAAAGCTGACTTTTGTCGGGATGTAGCGCAGTTCGGTAGCGCGTTCGGTTCGGGACCGAGAGGTCGCAGGTTCAAATCCTGTCATCCCGACCAGTTTTTAAAATGCCACAAAAAGGCACAAAAGAATGAATTAAAATTTTTTCTTTTTTTAAAAACAACAAGAACACGAGAGGTCGTTCCGTCTGCTTCTAGACGGGATCATACCGATCAATTTTTCAGCCGCGAATCTACACGAAAAATGATCCTCGTTCCAATGCTCCACAGCTTGTGTGAAAACTGATTTCTTTAAGTTATAACGATCCCCATCCCTAACCCTTCCCCCTATCGAAGGGGAAGGGAGCTGCGGCAAAAGGAGATACTCCTTCTCTTCGATAGGAGAAGGTTGGGATGAGGTGGATATAGTTAAGAAAATAAATGGCTTTTTAAGAATTGAGTGGGTAAGTAAAAAATAATATCCCCCAAACAGTCGCAAGTTCCCTACGGGGGTAGGCAATATCCAATCACAGTGTAATAAAAGAAAAGGAAGATTTCACGGGGCAGGCACGGAATATCCAACGATGAAGGAAAAATTAAATTAAATGTTTTTTTTATCAGATTTTAAAGGAGTGCAAAAGTGTGTTTATTAAAAGCTGTTAATCTAAAAAAAAGTTATATTGAGGTAAGCGGAGAACTGGAAGTTTTGATAGGATTGAACCTCGAGGTTAATTCCGGTGAAATGGTTGCGATCACCGGAGAATCCGGAAGTGGAAAAAGCACACTTTTACATCTTTTGGGAATGTTGGATAAACCTGACGAAGGGGACATTTATTATTCTGGTAAAAAAATTAATGTTCAAGATAGAAACGTGAATGAATTCAGGAACAAAAAGATTGGTTTCGTTTTTCAATTTCATTATCTTTTAGAGGATTTTTCTGCTGAGGAAAATGTGGCAATGCCTATGTTTCTTGCTACAAAAAATCTTAATAAAAGTATTAAAGAAGCACAGAATTTATTGAAAACATTGGATATGTTTGAACGAAAAGAGCACTATCCCAACCAATTGAGTGGCGGAGAGCAGCAGAGGGTTGCAGTTGCCCGGGCTCTGATAAACAAACCGGAAATAATTTTTGCTGATGAACCTACTGGCAATCTGGATGCAAAACACAGCAATGAACTGATGGAACTTCTTATAAAATTTAATAAAATAAATGGTCAAACTTTTGTGATTGTAACGCACGAACTGGATATTGCAAAAGTGGTTAATAAGCATTTTATCCTTGAAAATGGGGTTTTGAGAGTCTGAAAAAAAGCTGAGAAATATGAGAAACAAAAAGTGGCTTCTGATCCTGGTTCTGATATTATTTATTATTAATATTACTTTTTATGTGCTTGTTCGCTTAGCTAAAATCGATAAACTGGTTGAAGCAAAGTTTGCAAACTACCTTTCCCAAAAACTTAATTCCGAAATTATTATTGGAAATTTCACTTTTAATGATAAACAAATAAATATTTCCGATTTTGAATTGAATGATTTTGAGGGAAAAGTAAAATTGAACGTTAAACAGATTTATATCGAATACAATTTATTAAAACTGATTTTCACAAAAATTAAGAGACTTCAGGCAATTAAATTCATTAAAATTTATGAACCGGAAGTTGAACTTAATATTTCGTCATTCCCCAAAAGGGACAAAAAATTTATTATTCCGGATATCTCTAATTATTTTGAAAAACTGGATATTTATGATGGAAAGGTTTTCGTGGAATTCTCAAATTCTTCTTTAGATTTCCGAAATGAATTTGATGATATTTCTTTATCGATTTCCAATAATAAAAGAACAGAAATTTCATTAACAACAAAGTCGGAAGCCAACTCGCAACTCACAGCAAAAATAAATCTTAAGAGAGGAGAGATTCTTTCTGTCGATTTGAATTTAAAAGACTTTGCTCCACAGAAATTAGAAATCTCAGTTGTTGATACTCTTTATGCAAAATTGGATTTGGATTTGAAATTTCTTGATAATATACTGGAATATTCTGGAAGTATTAAGAATATACAAATTACGAAAAATGGAAAAACTGTTGAATCTAAAAAAAATCCGTTTGATGGGAATCTGGAACAAACGGAAATTCTGTTTGAAGAACTTACGGTTGATGAAAATCAAGTTGAAGGAAATTTAATCATATCAGAAATATTTTCTGACAGCAGAAAAATTAAGGGAGAATTTGTTTCAAATAACGTTTTAATTTCAAAATATTTCAAAAATATTATTGGGAAAGCATCGGTAAAATGTGCGATTACAGGAGATTTCATCAATCCTGAACTGAACATAAAACTTAATTCCGAAGAAATCGAATTTAATAATCAGATACTCTCAAATGTGATTTTATCGGGAGTTTCTAAAGATAAAAAAGTTAATTTCAAACTCGAAGAAGCTTATTGGGAAAATAACCTGATTCAAGGTTTTGGAATTTATTCTTTTGATGATGGACTGAATTTTACAGCAGAATCAAAGAATTTCTTTTGGGCGGGAAATGGCTGGTCATTTGCTGGAAAGGCGAAATTTTCTTTAGATAAAAAGCTGAAATTGGATTTGAAAGAACTCGAAATTCAAAATGAAAATTACTTTCTCAAAGATTTGAATTTAACAGCAAGTTTGGATGAAAATGATTTTTCCATAGAAATTAAGGATAAAAACAATGAGCTTTCTATAGAAAGTTCTGGAAATTTGGAAAACAAAACGCATAAAACAAATATTAAACTTTCCAGATTTGATTTATCGGATTTTACAGGAAAAGCTACTCAGCCATTGGTTTCAGGCAATATGAACATTTCCGGAAATTGGGACAGTTTAAAAGCTGTTTCCAACATTCGAGTCTTTGATCGTGATTTTGGAAAGTTTGATGGTAGCTTTAGAACCGCGTTCACACTCGATTTTAAGAAAAATATATCTCAATTTCTTCTGAAAACTAACAATGCAAAATACAATTATGAAGCATTGGATATCAGCATTATAGCTGAAGGAACATCAGATAGTATGCACACGAAACAGTTCACAATTAACGAGGACTTGAATCTAACAACCTGGTTAACTGTAAAACCAGAATTCCATTATGGAATCAGTTTAAACTCTCAAAAAATCAAAATTAATAGTTTGCTGAAATATTTCACAAGTTCATATTTTGCAAACAACGTGGAAGGTTACATTAATCTTGATATTAATTACGATTCGAATCTGGATGGAAATATTTCCGGTGAAATTAATGTTGAACAATTAAATCTGAAATATTCGGATTTTAATGATATTGATGCCAGTATCAGGTTTTTTGGAAATCCAACAAAAATAGAAATTTTAAATTGCACTCTGAATTCTGACAATTCAAAGATAATTGATTTGAATGGGAAGATTTCTCTTTTCCCGGATATCTTTGTGCAAACAAATGGGAAAATCGAAAATCTTGAATTGAAGAATATTTTTAAAAGTTCTGATCTTGCAGGCAATCTTAATGCTGTTATTTCATTTAATCACAAAGATGGAAAAAATAAATTAGATATTGATCTTTTTGGAAAAAAAATCGAGTTTTACGATTTGCAGGTTGATTCATTAGAATTGTCTATCACACAAGAAGACAGTTTGTTAACAATTTCAAAGTTGTCAGTTGAACGAGAAAATGAATTTAATCTTCAAGGTAATGGAGCGATTGGGTATATTTTTTGGAATGATACAAATTATCCGGATTCAAATTTTGTAAAATTTGATTTTAATGGAGATTTATTTAAGCTACTTTCAAATCATATCAAATTTATTGAAACCGGTAATTCTGAATGCGATTTTACATTCGAGCTTGGTATGAAAGAAAATGGGCTCTCAATTAAGGAAGGGTCTTTTAATCTTTCCAAAGCAAGTTTACAAATAAAAAATCAATTGGAAAAAATCGATAAAATACAAATTGAATTCGATATTGCTGATAATCAAATGAACCTTAAAAAATGCAAAATGAGGATGGGTGAAGGCAAAATATATGTTAGAAATATCATTGAGAATGATGACAGAAAATTTCTTTTAGGGAATCTTAATTTAGGGGAATTTTTTCTCAGCACTTCCCAAAATGGAATTCTCATCAATATTCCCAAATATGTGCCTTATAATTCAGTTGTAAATGCAATTATTACAGGTCGCGATTCAGATGAGCTTTTAATTACCGGTCCTTTTGATGATATAAAAATTGAAGGTGATATTCATTTTTCTAATGGAGCAGCAATATATCCCTCAAATACGGAAAATCTTTTGAAATTATTTACGAAAGTTACTGATTTCAATACTAAAGAGAGATGGAAAAATCTCTCAAAACCAGAACAAATAGAGCAACTACCAATTGAAAAAAAAAGCTTACCATTAAATCTCGATTTAATGCTCTATTATGAGGATAATTGTCATTATGTTACATATCCTGTAAATTTATTGGTTAATCCGGAGAGTTATCTGCATTTGATATATTACGATGGAAAGTTCAGGATTCCGGAAGCTTTTTTTTCTGCTGAAGCCGGCTCAGCAGATTTGTTTGGAACGAATTTTGATGTAGAGTTTGTTCAGGTTCGAAGAAGTAAATATGAAAAAGGAATTCAGATCTCCGGAAGTTTTTATAAAAAAGCTTCAGATGGTTCTTTAATTACTTTGGAAGTTTTTAATGTGAGAGATGAGCAGATAGGTTCTCTGGGTGCTTTGCAATATGATTTGAGAAGTGATAATATTGAAGATAAAAGCGTTGTAAGTATTTTGTCCAGATTAAGATATGGAAAAGGGATTGATGAAATTTCAGACTCGCAAAAAAGAACATTACTGCAAGATCCTTTTATCGAACTTGCAGGACTGAGTATTAGTAATGCTTTTATCGATCCCATAATTTCTCCCATTGAAAACAAAATTCGGCAATTATTCAGATTGGATTATTTCTATCTTCAAACAGATATTATTCAGAATATATTTGCCAGATATTACAATGATATAAACCCAACTGATGATTTGATTTTAGCGGAAAAACAAGAGAAAATTTCAGAATCCGGATATGATATGTTTTTGAATAATCTGACAGTCGGAATGGGAAAATATATTTCCGGAAATCTCTTTTTGGATTACATAGCTCATTTCCAAAGACCGGAAGGTTTAGCAGTTTCATCGGAAATGGGAGTTTATCACAATTTATCTTTAAGATACGATTTGCCTTACAAATTCAAGTTAGCTTTAAGATATCATATTTTACCTTTTGAAGAGCAAAATTCCTATGAAATCATGTTGGAAAGATCGTTCAGGTTCTGGTAAAAAAGACCTTGCGAACGGTTTCTTCCAGAGAGATTCTTTAATATTAACCTTCGCAACGGTTGTATTAGTTGAACTTGTTGAATTGGTTGAACTGGTTAATCATGAAAGGGCTTTAAAATTACTCGTTCCCAAAGTCCTCTTTGGGAATGTATTTTAGAATTTATTTCCGCATATTTCGTGTGTTTCAAGGGTTGAAAAAATTATTCTCTGTTTGTAAAAAAACATTTGACAACAAGTTTATTTTTTCTTAAAAGAGATAGTGGTAATTGAAGGTCAAAAGTATCTATTATTAAAAAGAGATAACTATGAGAAAAAGAGAAATAATATTGTTACTTATTTTGAATTTATATTTTCTATTTTCATCAATTTTAACCTCTATTAATTTATATGTTGGACCAGATCAGCAATATTCTACATTCGAATCGGCTTTTGATAATGCGCAAACAGGTGATTATATCATCATATGTGAAACATCAGTCACCAAAATCTGCGAATTTCCTGATTATGGTACAAATCACGGCTGGAAATGGCTGTGCTTTGATATACTGGATATAACAATGACAGGAGGCAATAATACTGTTGATCCTCTGCTCAATCCAATACAAGATGATTTGATACAAGGGCTTGGACAAAGTGTTTTATTTTATTATGATGATCCAAATTGGATTGGTGGAGACCACGAAATTACCAGTCCACAAGGGTATAAATTCCAAACCGAGAATGAATGTGAGTTTGATATTTCAGGTTTCAGATGTGGTCAATATACTACATTCCCTGTACTTGCTGAAATGCTCGAGGGTAACTGGATCGGTTACTTCCTTGGTAAATCCCAGCATGTTTATGATGCTTTTGATGGTTATCTTGATAACATCTTTTCAATCCAGGCACAGCACTGGTCTGTAAAATATCATAATGGATGGCCAGATGTTCCTTATACTCTTAATCCGGGAGATATGGTCGTTGTCTGGTGTGAGCATGATATTCTTGATTTTTCCTGGCTCAATGGCACACCAAGAGAAGCATTCAACATAGAGAAAACTCAAAATTTCACATACTTAGAGGAAGCCGATTATATCCCGATTTATATGCAGCTAGATCCTGAAAACATGCCCACAGAGATAGGAGCTTTTGTAGATGGAGAATGCCAGGGTGCGACTGTGGTTCAAGATACTCTTGCTCAAATATGCGCCTACATCCTGGAAAACCAGGGCCAAAACTTGGAATTTGAATTCTATTACGGAGGAAGATCAGAGAACAAAATTATCAGAGAATACAATATTTACGATCCCGAAACAATCAGAACAGAGAAAGGATCTATTCTGATCGAGAATAACAGGGACTGCTATTATGTATCCTTCAAAAACGAAACGGAGAGCACGCCTGGTCCTGTCAAACTGGAAGCTTCTAATTATCCGAATCCTTTCAATCCGGTAACCACAATTGCCTACTGTTTACCCGAAGAATGTCAAATTTCAATTTCGATCTTTAACATCAAGGGACAGGAAGTGAAAGAACTGACGAGCGGCATTCAACCTGCAGGAAATTACACCATAACCTGGAATGGAAAAGATGAAAGCGGCAAAGATGTTACATCAGGTATCTATTTCTACAAATTGAAAAATAACGGAAAAGAACTGACGCGTAAAATGTTGATGTTGAAATAACTCTATATTACCTTGCGAAGGTTGTGAAGCTATTTTAGACTCTCGACCTTCGCAAGGATTTAATTGTCATTCCCGTGAAAACGGGAATCTATTAAACTTCTTTTAGATTCCCACTTGCGTGGGAATGACAGAAGTATTGGAGAAAAAAATGAAAAATAATATTACATTGTTCCTTATTGTTTGCTTTTGTTCGTTTTGTTCGTTGCTAAATTCAACCACCTGGATAATCGATCAATCCGGAGCTGGCAACTTCACAACCATACAGGAAGGTATCAATGCTTCTGCTGATACTGATACAGTACTCGTTTATCCTGGAACATATTATGAAAATATAATTTACAATGGCAAAAACATTACTCTAGCCAGCCTTGAACTGATCACAGGCAATGCAGCTTATATCGATTCTACAATCATAGATGGACAGCGTATAACCAGTTGTGTCTGTCTGGTAAATGAAGAAACAGATGCTTGTTTGCGCGGATTCACTATTACAAACGGACAGGGTGAATTTGATTACCCCAAACGAGGAGGCGGTATAAGTATCTGGGGAGATCCGGATCTACTAATTCAATGTGATATCATTAACTGCATATCAACCGGTAATTATAGTAATAATTCTGGTGGAATGCACATCAAAGACGGGAATGTATTTTTATCCGGGACTTCGATTAGAAATAATTACGCTTTAAAAACCGGAGGTGGTATTGGAATACGTAATTATACTCAAGTTACTTTTGATCCTGTAAACAGGTGCAGCATTTATAATAATTTCGCTGCCACCGGTATAGAAATATGTACTTCAAGTGCTTACATAGAAGAAATTGAAGTAATTGTAGATACATTCACGGTTGCAGAGCCGGATATTTATTTTGCACAGATGTATCATTATCAAAATATTTATCCCTATACTTTCGATATATTAAATTATATTATTGAACCGGTTAATCATGATCTGTATGTATCTCCGGATGGAGACGATTCAAATTCGGGATTATTTTCTACAGAGCCGATGAAAACAATTAATTTGGCTGTTAGAAAAATTGCTTCCGATAGTTTGAGTCCCAAGACGATTCATCTTGCAGCAGGAACATACAATATCAGTGAAAATCAACAACAATTTGCTTTTGGATGTAAAGCCTATGTTAACATTATTGGAGAAGATTTTAATACAACTTTAATTGACGCTGAAATGAATTTCTGTCCAATGTTTTATACAGGACCAGGTTATGTAAATTCTACGATAAAAAATATCACTTTCAAGAATGGTAATTTCAATTCCGCTTTATTACTTACAGCAAAATGTGATTCTATTAGTTTTGAGAATATTGTAATTAAGGATTGTATAACAGAGAAAATGGCAGCATTAACTGGTGGAACCCTATCAGGAAATATACATTTAAAGAATGTTTCTGTAGAAAATACCCAATCTGGTGATTATAATGCCGGTGCAATATTTAATGAATGCAGTTTCTTTAAGGCTGAAGATTGTAATTTTTTAAACAATACTTTAATAGGGGATGTAGTTTTATGTTCCGGTTTACAAGCAATGAGCAACAGTGATATAATTATTGAGAATTGTACCTTTTTTTCCAATAGTTTAACAAGTACATTGTGGCAAAGTGTTGCAAGTGCTTTTCTAAATAACCATTACAATAATGTTCTTGATAACGTAATAATAAATAACTGTCTTTTTTATAATAATACAATAACTAATGGAAGAAGTACAATTTATGCTAAAGTTCTAGAAAGCGATACACTATTTTTTACAAATAATACGGTAGTGAATAATGAATCTGAATATACTTGTGAATTTCAAGGATACATTAAGTTTAGTAATAATATTCTGCGGAATGAATGTGATTATGAGATCGTTCTTTGGGATGAAACTATTTATGGAATTATAAGTGAACTTGATATTTCAAACAGCAATATTCTAGGAGGTCAGAACGCAATCTACAATGAGAATGGAGCAAACATCGTCAACTGGCTGGAAGGGAATATAGATGAAGACCCACTTTTTATTGGAACAGTAGAACAACCTTATCTGCTTTCCCCGCTTTCCCCCTGTATAGATACCGGCACACCAGACACAACCGGTTTATATTTACCCCCCTGGGATCTGCTGCACAATGAGCGCATCTGGGATGGAGACGGGAATGGAACTGCAATTATTGATATGGGCTGTTATGAATTCGGAGCTCCATCTGTAGGTTCAAATGAAGAAGTAATTCAATTGCATGAAATAAGTCTATATAATTTTCCCAATCCCTTTAATCCTACAACAACAATCAAATTTAACCTGTTAGAATCAGGAGAAGTAAAATTAATTTTCTATAACATCAAAGGTCAAAAGGTGAAAATCCTGATGGATTGTTATACTTCCCCAGGAGATTTTGAACTCATTTGGAATGGGAAAGATGATAATGGGAAACCAGTTGGTTCCGGTGTTTATTTCTACAAATTGCAAACACCATCCAAATCATATATCAGAAAATGTATATTGTTGAAGTAATGTAACGCAAACCTCTGGTTTGTGTCCGGCAGTTGCCGCTAATCTTAACTTAAGTTGATAAAGGATAAGTCTCAACTTAACACAATATCTTTCAGACTTGTGTCAAGTTTCGTACTGTTTAATCTGTCGAATCCACACCGGATTTGTATAAGCTCTTCCCATTTTAGAAGTGATCATACTCATTCGCACATAACCATTTTCAGGTATTTCAAGATTATATCCATTTTGAAAATTCAGAATTAATTTCTCTACTTTTTTTGAATAATCTCCGATAAAAAGTTTTATTTTTTCAATCTCACCGAATTCGGGAGTTGATTTTGTTTCATAATAAATTTTGGCTTTATTGGTAGGGATCGTTGAGCCAATCGGATATTTTTTTCCATTTGTTTCTAACCGGAAATTCAAGAATGGACCGTTGCTAACAATAATTTTACCGGATTTTATTCCTTTGATGGGATCGTTAGTTTTGTAGTTAAAAACCGTATGAAACTTTCCGAATACTTGTTCTACAGATGAAAAAAGTTTTATGAAAGGGATTTTAATCTGTCGCATTACATTGAAATTTCCGTGAGCATCATTCCCGGCAATTATGAAAAATTTATGTCCATCCAGGAGAAGTGTTTTCCAATAATGAATCGAATCTTCAATAGATTGAAAGTTTGAATTATTAATTATTTGCAGGAATTTTATCCCACTTTGCAGGAAATCATCAATATGCCAGTTTCCTCTGCGAAGTGTTAGTTTCTGCAAAAAAGATATTTTCTCATTTGGATGAGCAGCAATGAAAAGGGAATCGGGTTGCGGGTTGCGAGGAGCGTGTTGCGGGTTGCGTGTTGCGAGGTACGAGTTGCGGGGTGCGGAATAGTAGCTTTCACCTTTTTGCTTTTTCCTTATTATTATTTCCTCGAGAAATTTTTGTGGTTTATTTTTGAACCAAACTTCTGCACTATCGCCTTTTCCTTCAATGAATTCTTTTAGATTTATCGCTAAAAGGTGAACATTTTTTTTTTTTGAATTACCAATTGAAATTTCTTCTCCGGGTAAAATCCTGAATTCTTCACTGTCATTTTTTTGCACATCTTCCAACATTTTTTTCCATTTGGGAAGTAAAGGATCATTTTTTAAAAACGAATTTTCACAGTCATCAAGATCATAAGAATGGTCAGTAACGAATAACCAGGATAATCCTATAGATTTAGCCATGATTTTTGTGGATTCAATATCAGCTCCAAATTCCACTTGGTCAGATGTATAAGTGCTGTGATAATGAGGCTCTCCAGCATACCAGTTTTCAGGATAAGGCAAAGGTTTTTCCGAATAATAGCATTGATAATTTCTGAAGGAAAGACCTGCATAATTATCATTTCGGAAATTTATTTTTTTGGAGTTTTTAGAAACAGTAAAATCAACAGCTACATCCAATATTTGATTTGGTTTGAAATAGTTAATATCGATTTTTAAAATCCTGGAAAAATATTGTTGATTGAGATGAAAATCAAATGAAAAATCTTTTGATATTTTTTTTTCCTTTCCCATGACTGTAATTTTGATTTTTTTCAAATCGATCGGAAAAAGATGACTGTCTTTTATGATGATTAAAACTGGTAGTTTTGAAGAATGCAATTTTATTACTCTGATTGGAACATCTGAAATAATTTCCGGTAGTTTACGGTAATATCTGGGAAAGAGAAACCTGAAATGATAATGGATTTCTGCATAGGAAAAAACCAATGGAACAAAACTGAAAAAAGGAGAAAGAGAGAATATATTAGGTTCCATTTATTTTTAAGTGGGTCGAAATATTTAAAATCTGAATATCCAATATCCAACACGGAATATCCAACCGATGAAGTAAAGAATGAATGTTCAATGAGACAAGGAGTATTTTAAAATGGATGAAAATAATTG